>WTJB01000172.1 GCA_011526335.1 Candidatus Arcticimaribacter sp. | reverse complement strand
CAAAAGGAAACTTTTGCAATACCCCTTCAAGGCCTACGGTGGCTAGGGTATCGTCAATTTTATTTTTAATGTCTTCTTTTTTCTTCCAGCCTGTGGCGTGTAGTACAAAGCGGAGGTTTTCAAAAATCGTACGATCAGGGAGGAGTTTAAAATCTTGAAAGACCACCCCAATTTTTCTACGTAAAAAGGGGATGTCTTTTTGTTTCATCTTAACCAAATCATAGCCGGCTACACTGCCTTCTCCTTCTTGTAAAGGGAGGTCGGCATACAAGGTCTTGATCAAGCTACTTTTTCCTGTTCCTGTCTTCCCGATCAAAAACACAAAATCCCCAGGAGAGACCTCTAGGTTTACCTTGTTGAGGATGCATTGCTTTCGTTGAAAAATAAATGCATTTTTGAGCGATACGATGGCAGATGAACTCACAAACTATTCTTTCCCGTAAAAATAGTAAGTCTAAATACAACGGCCTGCGAATTGTTGATAAAATATATACGGAAAACCAAAAGCAAACGTTTTAATATAAGAACTAAGGTCTAACTTTACGCTATGCATCCACGGTCAAATTATGGACGAAAAAGTAGGCTCGCACTGTTGAGTTTTCTTTGGGCTGTTTCGCTCTTAGCACAGCAAGGGTGGGAGAATAGTAGCAAACAGAGTGCTGATTATTTCTTTGCGGCACAGGCTTTTGCTCCCGCAGCGCAGTACTTTCATGCCGTACCGCACTATCCGTCCTTAGCCGATGACCATACGGCAGCACATTTTTACACCATTGCCACGGCTTTACGGTTGAATATATCGGGTTCAGAAAAAATGTTAGGGGCCTTTATTACAGATCACCCGACATCCTACCTGTCCGAAACCGCTTATTTTGATGCTGCCAATTTTTATTTTAATCGCGGAAAATATTCCTATGCCCTTAAATGGTATAGAAGAATCAACGAATCTGAGGTGGCCCGCTACAGTCGCCCCTTGTACAATTTTAACAAAGGCTATACCTATTTTGTAACCCGCCAGTACAAAAACGCTAAACCCTTATTCGAAAAAGTAAAGGCGCTGCCCGCTTTTGAATCGGATGCCAACTATTATCTCGGGTATATTTCTTATCAGTTGGACGACTATGAGGAGGCCAATAAAAATTTTGAAAAGCTCAACCGCAACGAAGATGACAATACCATAGGGTATTTTCAGGCAGATATGAATTTTAAGCTTGGGCGCTTTGACAAAGCCATTGCGCTAGCGGAGAAAGCCCTGAAAAATGCCGATCCGCAGGAGCGTTCTGAGTTGTCCAAAATCATTGGAGAAAGTTATTTTAACTTAGAAAAATATCCTGAAGCCCTCCCGTATCTTATGGGGTATAAAGGGAAAAGAGGCCGGTGGAAAAACACAGACTTTTATCAGTTGGGATATACCCACTATCGGGTAGGCGATTGGACCAATGCCATAGCCCAGTTCAATAAAATTATTTCGGGGAAAAATGCACTGGCACAAAATGCCTATTATCATTTGGCAGAATGCTACCTAAAAACCTATCAGAAAACAGCGGCCCTCAATGCATTTAAAAGCGCAGCCAATATGTCATTTGATGCCGTTATCAAAGAAGATGCTGCTCTCAATTATGCCAAGCTGAGTTATGATGTGGGTAATGCTTTTGAGTCCACCAGTGTGTTGCTGCAAAATTTCATTAAAACCTATCCGAAAAATCAAGCCAATCGGCAGTTAGAAGAATTGCTGTTGGACTCTTATGTACGCTCAAACAACTATGATGGGGCGCTGGCTTTGCTTAAGAAAGTTAACGGAAAAAAATACGCCCCTATACGTCAGCGTGTACATTACAAAAAAGCCATTTCGCTCTATAAGGGTGGACAATTTGCCCAGGCCGTAGAGCAGTGGGATGAAGCCCTAAAAGCCGACGACAATCCTCCTTTTGAAACCCAGATTTTGTATTGGAAATCGCAAGCGCTTTATGCCCTTGCGGCCTACGAGGATAGCATTGAAACCCTGCAGACCGTCCTGCAAAGTCCGTTTTATAAACGCCTAGACTATGCTTATCTAATTCCCTATCATGTCGGGTATGCTTTTTTTAAGCTTAAAAATTATCCGCAGGCGCTGAATCAATTTGAGGCCTTTTTAAAACAAAGCGATGTCCCGCTAAATTATCAACGCGATGCGTTGCTTCGCCTAGGCGATTCTCATTTTGTTTTAAAAGCCTATTGGCCCGCTATGGACCAGTATGAAAAGGCAATTCGGTTAGCACCACAAAGTGCGCTGTATGCGATGTATCAGCAGGCCATCAGTTATGGTTTTGTCGACCGTCTAGAGAAAAAAATAGCCCTATTAGGGGAACTCTTAACCCAGTTTCCAAGCTCCCGTTATGTGGATGATGCCTTGTTTGAATTGGCCCTGAGTCACACCCAAACAGGAGACTATGCCCAAGCGATTTCGTATTACAATCAACTCATTGGCACGCATCTAAAAAGTCCTTACCGTTCCCGTGCATTATTGAACAAAGGGCTTATCTATTACAATCAAGAACAAAGTGCGGAAGCCCTTACCGTTTTAAAAAATCTGGTCGATAGCTACCCCAATGAAGCCTTAGCACAACAGGCATTTTTGACCATCAAAGAGATTGCCATAGACCAGAACCAAGTGGATGATTTTGCGCAATGGGCAAAAGGCACTTCCATTACTTCCATCAGTGACTTGGAGTTAGAAAAAGCGGCCTACCAGGCCATAGAAAGACTCTTGGAGGAGCAAAAGAAAAAAGCGGCTCAGAAAGCCCTTGTGGCTTATCTGGAGAACTACTCTCAAGGAACCAATGCCTTGGTCGCTGCTTTTCAATTGGCTGAATTGTATTTTGAAGACGAAGAGTGGGAAAGTGCTCTGCAGTACTACAATTTGGTGGCGGATCAAGACAGCAACGAATACACCGAACAGACCTTGGTGCGTATGACCCAAGCCTACCTAAAACGCGACGAGCAAAATAAAGCCGTGGTGTTGTTGGAGTTGCTGGTGGCTTCGGCACAATTTGAAGAAAACAAACGCTATGCACAGTTCAATCTAATGCAGTTTTACTTCAAGGAGCAAGACTATGCCAAAGCGGTAAGCTATGCAGAAACCATACTGGGGTTAAACGCCTTAGATGAACAGATCAAATGGGATGCGCTTTACATTTTGGCCAAAGCAGCGGAAATGCAAAAAAATCTTCCTAAGGCCGCTACAGCCTACGCACAATTAGAAAAAGCACCTCAGGCCGAACGTGCGGTGGAAGCCCTCTTCTTTAACGCACAAGAAAAACATAAAGAAAAAGCCTATGCTGCTTCTAATGTCGTCATCGAAAAAATTGCACAGAACTATGCAGGATTCCCCGAATGGAATGCCAAAAGTTTGCTGCTTATGGCGCAAAACTTCTACGCCCTAGAAGATGCTTTTCAGGCAAGTTTTATACTGGAATCGCTAATCGAAAACTTTGCTCAATTTCCTGAAATTAAAGCACAAGCCTCCGAAGAACTGGAAAAGATCAAAGCCCTAGAGGCGAAAGAAAATGCTTCCATTAACTCAGATAACAATGCCAATGAATAAGCTAAAATCCCTTTGCTTTGTGTTTGTTTGTGGTCTCCTGACCGTTGGTTATGCGCAAGAGAAAGAAGAAGCAGAAGAAAAAGATTTGGGAACCCAAGAGGTGACGGTAATTAAATCCTATTCTCCTAGTTTATCGGATGTATTTAAGATAAAAGAAAGTCCGCAAATATCAGATTCTTTAACGGGATCCAAAAAAGCAGTGGACTATTCTATATTTTCAGTTCCCGTAATTTCTACTTTTGTTCCCAGCAAAGGATCGGCTCGAAAATTACAGCCCAAAGCCCCGAAATTGCAATACAATTCCAGAGCCTTTTTGGGATTCGGAGGCTACAATCGGTTGTTGGCCGAATATGGAACCTACTGGGAAATAGACCGTCGTCAACAAGTGAGCTGGTTACTTCAGCTCAACCCTACATTTAAAGATGTGCCCGGCTCACTACTTGATAGCCGTCAAGCCCATTATCTATTGGATGTAAGCCATCGTTATGCGACCAATAAGCGCAACTCTTTTTCCCAAATAAATTTTCGTCAGCATCAGCAAAGCTTTTATGGGCTGAGAAGTCCTTTTTCTGATCCCGTCATTGATCAAAACATTGCTCCTGAACAGCAGCTCAATTATTTGAGTGTTAATACCCAATGGCAATGGTATGATTTGGTCATCAAAGAGGTTCAGTTAAAAACATACTTTACCTCCGATAGTTTTTCGACCAGTGAGTTGGAGGTTCAACTCAATTCAAAGTTTCAGCTAGATGTTGGTGCCATAACCTTGGGGTTCAATCCAGAGTTTAATTACCTCAGTACATCATTCGATCAAGCCTTTTACACCCAACAGCCGTATGATTATTCTGCGGGATTAGGGAAACTTCGTCTTTTTGCGAGTAAGACCAGAGGGAAGTTTAAATTTAAATTTGGTGCCCTAGGCGTGTATGCTTTTGGAGATGAATTTGAAGAAAATAATCTGTTTGTCTATCCGGATGTCAACCTTTCCTACCAACCCAATAAAGGCAATTTTGCCCCATTTTTAAGGGTCAGAGGGCAGTTGCGTCAAAATGGTTTTCGAAAGTTTACCCACCTAAACCCCTATACCGCCCCGGGTACTGCTTTACAAACATCCGATTTGCCTCTTGAGATTCGCTTAGGTACCCGCTCCAAATTTGCTGCCGGCTGGGAGTTTACGTGGAATGCTGTTTATGAAAGCAATCGTCAGACCCCACTCTATCGTTCGGTAGGTTTTGATACGCAAAATCAAGATTTTATTCCTTACCGCTATGGGAATGCCTTTGAAGTGTTTTATAATGAATTGACCTCCTTGGGGGTAGAAGCTAAACTTTCGGCGGCATTTAAGAATGGAGGGCAATTGAGCCTGTCGGCAACCTATTTGGACTTTGAGGCCCCTGAAGATAATTTTTTAGTAACCAACCTTCCGCAGCTAACGCTAGACTTTAGCGGAACAATAAAGTTGACGCCTAAAATTTACACCCAGTGGAATGTTGTGCATCGAGGAGATAGAACCAATACCTACAGAGATGTTTTCTTGGGTCAAGATTTAAACAATGCTCCATTTTTAGAAGAACAACTGGCTGCGTATACCCAATTGGATGCCAAAATCATTTACCAGCTCAACGACCGTTGGGAGTTTGAAATTAGTGGTACCAATCTCTTGGATGAACCCCTCTATCAATGGGCCAATTATCAAGTCTATGGGCAAACCCTTTTAATGGGCGTACGGTATAATTTTGATCTCAATTTTTAGCCCAGCCGAAGCGTAAAAATTCCCGATGGTTCTTTTATTCATTTCAATTACATTTGCTAAAAAATAATTCATGAAGTATTTCGTCTCCCTTTTGGTGTTTGTGTCTTGTCTGCTATCGTGCAGTTCTCCTGATGTTGACATGATCATCTACAATGCTAAAGTGTATACAGTCGATGACAATTTTACCGTTGCCTCTGCTATTGCGGTGAAGAACGGAAAATTTATCGCTGTAGGCGGGGAGGAGATCAGAGAGCGTTACTCTGCTAAAGGCGATTTGGATTTGAATGGTTTGCCTATTTATCCGGGCTTTATAGACGCACATTGTCATTTTTACCGTTTAGGGCTTATCCAAGATCAGGTTGATCTTCGCGGGGCAAGTAGTGAAAACGAAGCTGTTCAACGACTACAAGATTATGCGAAAAACATTCCTGCCGGACCCCTTTTAGGAAGAAGTTGGGATCAAAACCTATGGGCGTCAAAAGAATATCCAAGCCGTAAAACATTAGATGCCTTGTTTCCCGATCGTCCTGTAGTGTTACAACGTGTAGATGGGCATGCCGTTTGGGTCAACTCTTATGTGCTTGAAAAAGCAGGCATTACAGCAACAACCCAAGTAGATGGGGGCGAAGTGGTTTTGGAAGCGGGGGAACCCAGTGGTGTGTTGATCGATAACGCTATGGATTTGGCCTATGCGATCTTACCGGCCCCGAGTCGTGAAACCCAAATAAGAGCATTTCAAAAAGCAGAAGAAATTGGCTTTGCCAATGGTCTTACAACGGTTGATGATGCAGGATTAGATCGAAGTCAGATTGAATTGATTGACAGTCTCCAAAAAGCCGAGGCATTGAAGATGAAAGTCTATGCCATGATTTCAAATACGCCAGAGAATTTAGCGTATTATCTAGAAAAGGGGTCCTATCAAACGGACAAGCTCAATGTACGTTCGGTAAAAGTATATGCCGATGGGGCTTTGGGAAGTCGTGGGGCTGTGCTTAAAAAGGAATATAAAGACGACCCCAATCACAAAGGATTTTTTGTTACCCCAGCAGCAGACATAGAACAATTGGCCTTTAGGTTGGCTAAAAAAGGCTTTCAGATGAATACACACGCCATAGGCGACCAGGCCAATGCGGTGGTTTTAGCCGCTTATGACAAAGCTTTACGGATCAGTACCGATCCGCGTTGGCGCGTAGAGCATGCGCAGATTGTAGATCCCAAAGACCTGGCTTATTTTGGCTCGAAAATTATCCCTTCTGTACAACCCACACATGCCACGAGTGATATGGAATGGGCAGATGAACGACTAGGGGAAGAGCGCTTAAAGACGGCTTATACCTTTAAAGACTTGTTGGATTGGTCGGGGAAAATTGCCTTGGGAACAGATTTTCCTGTTGAAGAAGTAAGCCCGATAAAAACCTTCTATGCTGCTGTTATTCGAAAAGATACTAACGGTAGCCCAGAGGAAGGCTTTCAAATGGAGAATGCCTTATCGCGTTCCGAAGCTTTGAAGGGCATGACCCGTTGGGCGGCCTATTCCAATTTTGAAGAAAACCAGAAAGGAACCATTGCTGTAGGAAAAGATGCAGATTTTGTGATTCTCACCAAAGACATCATGACGGTTGGTGAACGACAAATCTTGTCTGCAGAGGTTTTGGCGACCTTTTCAAACGGTTCTATGGTTTACCGTAGAGGGGCAGAACAGTAAAATTTATCGTCAGATTGCATCAAACGCTAGGTGTTGTTTATAATTTTATGCAAACAGCCTAACCT
>WTJB01000309.1 GCA_011526335.1 Candidatus Arcticimaribacter sp. | reverse complement strand
GCGCGAATAGCTTTAAGATCGTGTTTGGCATAAATCCCCACAAAAAGGTGTGTGGAGCTATACGCAATATAGGCTGTGGTGGCACGTTTTGCCGGTTCGTTATTGGCAGGACTAAACTCAATATCAAAAGGAACAGCGGTAGCTTTTGTCCATGCGGCTTCATTTAACTGACCGTCAATAATAAAAATATTCTCGTCAACCTGAGGAGGATAAAAGCGGTCCTGTGCAGCGCCAGCAATAAAGACAAATAAACTAGCTCTTAAAAAGCAATAGTTCATAGCAAATGAGAAGTTTTTTGCAATACTAAGACATTTCATTCAATCTTACTTTCGGCGGGTTTTACAAATCCTTTTTTTAATTGTGTCAAAAAAAGCGAAACAACCCAAAATAATTAATGGAGAGGGCAATGTTTTCCATGAATTTTTCACGTGGTTTAAGTTTTTCCTCTCATTAACGCGCTAGGTAACCCTGACTCAATAAAGGAAAAATCAGACTTATTACGTTTATATGACGTCCATCTTACCATTAAGCATAGAGTTTCATTCAATGCCTTGGTGTAGGAAGTAATAGTGTATATCAAGAGTGATTAAAGACTAATCCGCCAAAGTTATAGTTCCACCTTCTTCTTCTCCTATAACTCCATCAACACATTTAGGATAACTCTTTTTTTCATAGTCAATTTAATACGTTAATGGGAATGAAAGCATTGTAAATTTCTTTGATTTGACTTTCATCTTTTGTTTTTTCAAACTTCCCTAAACTAACCGGAATGTTTCCCATACCGTTTAATCCATCAAAAAAATATTTTATGGAAAAATCATCATTAGATTTAGCCATTTCCATCATCATATCCTCAATTAAATATTTTCCCGTGATATAGCTAGTTCCATATCCGGGTTGGCGCAGGTAGAGGTGTTGCTCGAAAATTAGCAGATCTTTTTCCGTTTTCATCCACCCCCTTGGTGTGTATTCAGAATGAATTTTTCCTGCATCTTCCATTGGCATTAAATTGGCATGTGCATACAAAGAGCCCAGTCCTCTTGCTGCTCTTTGGGCAATGAGAATGTATACAATTTCTCTGGATCTAGGTGTATTGTCATATAGTCCAGCATGCATAAACATTTCTTCTACAGCAGTAGCTAGACCTTCATTTCTTGAATCAAAAATATTGTACAATAAAGCTTTTTCTCGAATAGGATTTTGGTGAGGCTGCAACTTCATTCTTTCCAATTCAAACCAATGATAAAAGTGTGAGAATAGTGGTTTTGGATCTAAATGTGCTGTAATCCAAAAAAAATTTCTTTTTTCAATGGGAATATACTCTCCAAAATGAGGCTTAAGAGAGGGATAAAAATAATCTTTCACAGTAACAATGTTATTCGACTCTAAAAAGGAAATTAATTCTAATGCCCCTTTTTCGGCAAGCTTTTTATAGCTTTCAAAAGAATCGGCACTTTTTAAAATAGCACTTTCTCTGTTACGATGTTCTTCTAGCTTCAAAGTTGACCAAGCTCTTGCAAGTTCTGTTTTCAATAATTGAACTTCATCCTCCCATCGCATGGGGACAAGATGAACATTTTGTTGATACCAAGTATAATTTTCTTTTCCTATTCCTGAGGAGCCTGTTTTTTTGAACGCTTCTTTTTGTAACCAATCCACCAAAAGATCTGTAGCTGCTTTTGCATCTTGGATAGATTTTATTAGAGATGTACTCAACAGAACATCCTCTCTTAAAAGCATATTTGACAATGTCTGTGACTGATTTTGAATATCTCGTATACCAGCTTTCCATAAATCTTTTGCATTCCCGACAAGATTTTGCTTAGCTAATTCGTAAAATGCAGGTATTTTTTTTAGATCTGAAATCAATTTTTCCTTCTCTGATTTATTTAATGGGAAATCGTACTGCCACAATTCAATAATAAAATGCGATGTAGGTCCTTCGTGCGCAGGTACATCACTTTGATATGTCCATATTACTTTATAAAAAGCCGGATCTCTTTCCCAAGGCTTCAATACATTAGTATTGAACATATACCCATTCATCTCTGCCCACAACAAATACCAATCTACCTTGTGCTCAACTAGCATATCTTTGACATATAATTTATTGAGTTCTTCCCTCAACTGTCTGTATTTTGAACTTCTATCTTTGAACGCTACTGAAGAATAATCTGGGACACCATTTTTTAAAGGGGGCTTTTCAAACGCTCGCCATTTTTTAAAAAAACGGACTAAATCGTTATTAACTTCTTGATTTTGTGCCATCAACAAAGAAAAATTACTTAGGATCAATAGCAATACAAAAACACTTTTCTTACAAGCAAGCTTAGTGATATAGTACATGTACAAAAGATTTTTAGAAAATTTAGTCGACTTGGCTTACTTCTAAAAGTATCAAAATTTAATTACTTTAGAGTTACACTTACACTATAATTTGATGAGACATTTTCTTTTTCTTTGCTTTTTTTACTGCATATATATAATTAAGGGACAGACGCTACCACTTGAAAGACTTGAAAATCTGAACATCAGGAATATTGGACCTGCAAACATGAGCGGTAGAATTACATCTATTGATGCAGTACATAGTAATCCTAAAGTCATATATGTAGGTGCTGCTTCTGGAGGAGTATGGAAATCTGAAAACGGAGGGTCTGCATGGTCTCCTGTATTTGATAATCAGCCTACCCAAAATATTGGAGCACTGGCAATCCAACAAAGTAACCCTGAGGTTGTATGGGTAGGTACTGGTGAGGGAAATCCTCGAAATTCCATGAATCTTGGTGAAGGAATTTTTAAAACAGAAGATGGAGGAAAAACATGGAAGAACATGGGACTTAAGGAGACAAAAACAATTCACAGAATTATTATTGATCCCTCAAATGAAAAAATAATTTATGTAGGCGCCATGGGTGATCCGTTTACAAAAAACACACACAGAGGACTCTACAAGACAGTAGATGGAGGAAAAACTTGGAAAAAGATCCTTTTTTCTAATGATAGTTCTGGCATAGCTGATCTGGTCATGGATCCTTCAAACCCTCAAAAAATCTTTGCCGCACTTTATGATCATCACAGAACACCCTATTCTTATATTTCAGGTGGTGAAGGCTCTGGACTATTTATTACCGAAAATGGTGGAGAGACATGGGGTAAAATAGGAGTTGAAAGTGGAATGCCCAGTGGAGATTTGGGTAGAATAGGAATAGCTATTGCTCCAAGTAATACCCTTCGCATATATGCCAAAGTAGAGGCTACAAAAAATGCTCTTTACAGAAGCGATGACGGAGGCTATTCTTGGGAAATTATCAACAAAGACCCAAAGTTTACCAATAATCGCCCTTTTTATTTTCAAGATTTAGCCGTAGATTATGATGACCACGATAGACTTTACAATATATATCAACCCTTGAGCGTTAGCTATGACGGAGGTGAAAGCTTTGATCCTACACCCATGATTCCGGCAGACGAAACAAAAGGGATCCATGCTGATTTTCACGCAATGTGGATAAACCCTAAAGATGCACAACATTTTATTATTGGTGGAGATGGAGGTTTGGGAATAACTTATGATCATGGAAAAAGTTGGTACTTCCCCGAAAATATTCCAGTAGCACAATTCTATCAAATTAATGTAGATGAAGAAACGCCATTCAATGTATACGGAGGAATGCAAGATAATGGAAATTGGTCTGGACCTGCTTACACATGGAAAAGAGGAGGTATACGCACTTTACATTGGCAATATCTGGTGGGTGGAGATGGTTTTTACATTGCTCCTGATAAAAAAAACCCTCGCTTTGGTTACGGTACCTCACAAAATGGCGACCTTTATAGATATGATAAATTAAGTGGATATTACCAAAGTATTTCACCCCAAACAAAAAATATCGAAACCCCTTTAAGATTCAATTGGAATGCTGGTTTTGCGAAAAATCCATTTTTAGAAAGTGGTGTATATTACGGATCCCAATTCGTGCATAAATCCAATGACAAAGGTGCCAACTGGGAAATAATCTCTCCAGATCTTACAACTAATAATCCTAAATACCAAAAGCTAGATTACGGTGGACTGACCTTAGATATTTCAGGAGCTGAGAATTACTGCAGTATTTTGAGTATTGCCCCAAGTCATTTGAATGAAAACATAATTTGGGTAGGAACAGATGATGGAAATATTCAACTGACAAAAGACGGAGGAAAACAATGGAAGAATCTTACCAAAAATATAAAGGACCTTCCAAAAGAATCCTGGATTGCACGCATTTATGCCTCACGTTACCAAGAAGGAACAGCGTGGGTAATCGCAAATAATTATAGAAAAGGGGACTATTCTCCCTATCTATTTAAAACATCAGACTATGGAAAAACATGGATATCTATTGTAGACACAACACAGGTGAAAGGGTATACTCTATCTTTTATTCAAGATCCTGTAGAAGAAAAATTACTCTTTTTAGGAACAGAAAATGGGTTGTGGGTAAGTATTAATGAAGGAAAAGATTGGACCCAAGTAAAAAATGGTTTTCCCTCAGTTTCAACAATGGATCTTGTAATACAAGAAAAAGAATCGGCTTTGGTCATAGGAACTTTTGGCAGGGCAATATGGATTATGGATGATCTCTCTAGTTTAAGAAAAATTATTACAACATCTTCAAAAGAAAAACTCGTTGCTTTACCTTTAAATCCCGCTGTACAAGTCAAAGGTTTATTCATTGCCCCACCTGGGAATATATGGACAGGATTTCACACAACATATGAAGGAGAAAACCGACCTTTTCAAAAAGTAAAAATTCCTTTTTATATTCAAGATAAGGTTGCTGAAAACGATTCGATAGTTGCTATCATAAAGAATAACGATAATAAAGAAATTCAACGCCTCGTCCAAAAAAAATTAAAAAATGGGCTGAATTATATAGTTTGGAAATTGGATGAAAAAAGAGTTTCGCTTGATGGAGCATGGGTGGATGAAGAATCCCGAGGCATTCCTGTATTGCCGGGCGAATATCCTGTAGAATTTCAATACAAAAGTGAGCGTTTCCAAAGCAGTGTTAAAGTTATAGCTGACCCAAGATTTAATATTATTACAACTGTGGATGAGTCACTCTATAAATACCAAACTAGAGTAAGGGCCCAAGTAAAAAGAATGAATGCACTATTGAATACTTTACAAAACTACAAAGGAAAATTAAATGAAAAAGAAAGTGATTTCAATAATAAAGCGAAATTTTTAGCTGCCCTTGAGGTTCTTACATTAAAAGGGAGAGATCGTCCAAAAAACAGGCAAGTGGGTGCTTGGCAAAGCAAAAAAATCACTCCATATTCTGTTCTAAAAAATGCAGTAAAATTTTCAAAATCAAGACTTAACAACCCTTCAAAACAAGACATTGCTTTAGTAGAACAAGCCAAAGCATTAATTGACGAATTTGAGCTAGAAGTGAAAAAATTTCAATCTAAATGGCAAACAGAAATTCAGGAATTGTACTAGCTAAGATCCGCTTCTGCCTCAATTTCCACTTTATATCCTTTACCTACCAACTTTGCTTCTACCAATGTGTTTACGGGGTCTATGCCTTTAAAACGTATTCCATGTGCCTTTGCTACCTCTTCCCATTCTTCTATATTATTCACAAAAACTCGTGTCCGAATAATATCTTTTATACTTCCGCCTAAAGATTCAATTGCAGCTTCAATTTTGTCAATGACAAAGTGAGTTTGTGCTGCTGCATCTTCTCCACCAATCAAATTTTTTCCGTGGGTAGCCGTTGTTCCAGAAACAAGAATTCTATCCCCTTTTTTGACTGCTCTAGAATATCCTGCAAAGTCTTCCCATACCGTACCGCTATAAACCTGCTCTTTGTTATTATCCTGGCTTGTATTTTTATAGACAGGTGGAAAATTCTCTAAATGATGACTTAGATCTCCCGAAGCGGTTAAAAAGGGGGGGGTTCTATACTCATCTCCACAATTGCCTGGAATTGGGATAAATTCTTTAATCGCATGTTCCAATCGTATACAATCATCTTTATCAAAACGAATTTGTAACATTTCTTGGTGAGCTTCTATATGATTATTCTCTCCTAATCTAGCACCTATGATTACAGCTGCTACGTGGTCACTCTCTAGGATATAACGGCTGGCAATATTGGCTAAAGTAGTGTCGTGTTTTTCTGCTATTGACTTTACTGTTTTTAAAAAACTTTGAAAGGTATCCCATCCTCCTGCAGTCTCAATAAAGCGAAAATATTTCATTTGTGACCAAGTCTTTAGGTCATTCAAATTTGGTGCTTTTACCCCATACCAACGATCAGATAAAAATCCACCTAGAAGGGTACCATAAGCCAATAATTTTACCTGAAATGTTTCGCACACGTTTTTCATCTCTCCCAGGGCTCTTCTGTCAATTAAAGAATGTGACACTTGATTACTTACGATGGGTATTCCACTCGCTAAAGCTACTCTCAGATGATGGGCATCAAAATTTGTGACACCAATATTTTTGATTATACCCTCTTCTTTCAACTCTTTTAAGTAAAATAGAGCATCTAACCAGCTAGGGTCTGAATACTTCCAAGCGTGAAATTGAAGAAGATCAATGCTCTTTTGTTGCGTTCTTTCCAAGGCGGTATCTATAGCATTTCTGACCATTTCACGATTTATAGGTCCAGGTCTTGGCACCCATTTGGTCAACAGTTGCAGGGTTTCCTTTTTTTCGAATTTTTTTTTAAAGCTGCCAACAATAATTTCACTTGAGCCATAATGATCCGCCATATCAAAAGCACAAAAACCAGCTTTTGCATAATCTTCCAGAAAAAGTGCTGTTTTTTCAACTTCTAAAGTAGAATTATTTCGTTCCATATCAGCTATTTGCCATAAACCTATAACTACTTTCGGAATAGTTAAAGTGGAAGAAAGTTTAACGCTTGTTTTCATATTATTCGGAGGGTAAAGTTTTAAAATGTGCTTTTAGATCTGGTGTTTTTGAAGATATTTTTTTCCATTGAAGTAAAAATATCAAGGAAGCTAAAAACATGACAATCAACCAAACATATGTTGAATGAAAGTACCAGGCATCTACATCATTGGTAAGGTCTTTATAAGTATGGATG
>WTJB01000080.1 GCA_011526335.1 Candidatus Arcticimaribacter sp. | reverse complement strand
ACTTTAACGGGATTGAGTTTGGCTATGGTTATGAATTTATGAACCGCAACGATGCCACCGCAATTCAAGGAGGGACACATGAATTTGTCCTCCGTTTTTTATTGGATAACACTCCCCCAGAAGCAACTGAAAATTTAGGCTATGGTGATGAAAATTAGATACAGTTTATTTTTCCTAATTGTATTTGTGCTTGGACAAAAAACTTGGGCACAAACGACCAGTTCTACCCCTACTATTGAGGATAATGTTTATCAAGTTGGAACATTAGCTGAATTACTTTGGATCTCGGAAAACAGTAGTTCATGGACTTCTTCCTTTGTATTAACACATAATATTGATGCAAGCCCAACACAATATTGGGATGATGTAGATGCTGCTCCTGCAGATGGGAATCGCTATAACGACACCAACGACGGAACATCCACAGGAAATAATGAAGGTTGGCTACCTATTGGAAATTTAACCACCCATTTTACCGGCCATTTCGATGGTAAAAATTATAAAATTTCCGGATTATCAGCTCGAAGAGATGACGCAACATCTCCTTTGGTTGATGCTGTAGGTTTATTTGGTGTTTTAGGCGATGGAGCTATAGTTGAAAATATAAACTTAGCAGCTGTTGATTTTGTTTATACAGGTTCAGACGATGATACTCCAATGGGAGCTTTAGTTGGTATTTCTACTGATACAACGGTTTATATCAAAAATTCTAGTGTTAACTCATCAACCATTTCAGGGAATAGTAATACTGGAAAAATTGGTGGTATTGTTGGTTGGGCGAATCATACTGCGGGAATTATTTCAGGCTGTAATGTATTTGTTAATGCTAATGGTTTAGAGAATGTCGGAGGTATTGTAGGACAAATGTCAAAAGAGGTGGACGGTGTTAATAGTTGTTTAGTTCGCGGAATTATTGATGGGGAAAAAGGCAAAGCAGGGGGCGTAATAGGTATAATCCCAGACATTGGCACAACAACCCCTTCTGTTGAAGTAAAATGGAATAATGTTTATGCACGAGTAAAAACTTCTTTTGATGGATCTGATGCTTATGCTGGAGGATTGATAGGACTTATAGAAGATGATGTTATTCAAGATATTGATGTCAAGTTTAATACAGTCCATTCTTCAGAGATTAGGGCATATAATTATCTTGGAATTATGGTTGGAGGTGCCCCAGATTGGGCCTTCTCAACAACAGAGTTCAATTATAATTTAGCAACTACGCTTTATACAGAATTAGCCTATAATTCGGATGGAGGAGAGATTGTAGGGCAGAGTGATTCGTCTTGCTCTCAAGCTACATCAAATAATGTAGTAGACATTAATATGACGCTTTCATCTGATGCTTGTGTCCAAGTAAATAGAATTACTTCAGCAAATTTTGCTGATTCGTTTTATAACTGGACATCTTTGTTGGGTCCTGGGATCTTTCAAACAAATTTTGCACAGAACACTAATTTAGAGGGGAACTATCCTTATGCTTCCGTAACCAGTGAGTTTTTATTTGAATCGGGAACCCCTTACGTCACCGATGTTAGAGCATTAGAGGACGGTACTTATGGGCTTTCCGATACAGTAACCATAGTTGTCTCTTTCTCCGAACCAGTGAATGTTGATACCACCTCGACCACACCAAGTTTTGACTTAAATTTCTGTTGTGGCACCACCGTTTCAGTGCCCTATTACAGTGGTTCAGGAAATTCGACTTTAACCTTTCTTTATGAAGTTTCTTCCCAAGATGAAAATTCAAATGATTTAGAGTATCCTGACGATACAACAATAACTGCTGGGAGTAATATTACGGCTGTGTCTGACAGTGATCCAATAGACGAAAGTTTTCCCCGTAAAGGCTTTGGTAACAGCCTTGGTGAGATGAGTAAGATTATTATTGATACCGAGACTCCAACAGTTACATTAACAGATTCAGATTTAGATAATAATTTAAGTAAATCTCAAACAGTAACTATTACTGCGGGCTTTTCAGAAGCTATGACAGCAACACCAGTAATATCTATATCAAGCGTAGGAACATATACTATGACTCAGGTGAGTGGCACGAATTCTTACACTTACTTATGGGATACTTCTATCGGTTCTCTTTCAAGTGGAAGTTATATCGTTACTGTTTCTGGCTCCGACCTTGTGAATAACGCTTATTCTGGTACAGATAGTATTACATTTACAATTGGTCCAAGCGTAATTTTGACAACAAGTGATTCAGACAACTTAATTACAACAGGTTTAGTTACCATTACAGCTACTTTTGACGAGAATATGCAGGCTACACCTACTGTTTCAATTGCGGGTGTTGTAACCAATACCGCAATGTCGTTAAACACTTCAGCAACAGTTTGGGAATACCGTTGGGAGGTACCTTCATCCATAACTACAGGAAGTTTTGAGGTAACTGTAGCCGGAACGAATACATCGAATATACCTTATTCAGGGACGGATAGTATTACCTTAAAGATTGATCCTATGTTTTATTATGACACTAATGGGATTACAATAAAATGTTCAGGCTGTAGTGTAAATGATCAAGGATATTTAGACGGAGTTTTATACACTGCGTATGATAATTCTACATTAAGTTCAAAGAATGTGAGTGACACCGACTGGAATCGTGTTGTTACAACTTTAGTAACAGACATGGGCCAATTATTTGAAAGTGAAGCAACTTTTAATCAAGATATTTCATCTTGGGATACTTCAAGTGTAACCAACATGAACCGGATGTTCTACGGAGCTTCAGATTTCAATCAGGATATAGGAAATTGGGATACCTCAAATGTTACCGGGATGTACTGGATGTTTTTCAACGCTAGTAGTTTTAATCAAAATATAGATAGTTGGGATGTCTCCAATATAACGACCATGTATTGGATGTTTAGGGGAGCTAGTGATTTTAATCAGCCATTGAATAGTTGGGACGTATCAGGGGTAACGACCATGTATGGTATGTTTTTGGAAGCAAATCAGTTCGATCAAAGTTTAAATTCATGGAATACATCAAATGTTACTAACATGTCTTTCATGTTTAGAAGAGCTAGAGACTTTAATGGAGATATAAGTTCATGGGATACATCGAGTGTGACGAATATGCAAAACATGTTCGATACAGCTACAGTTTTTAATCAAGACATTAGCGGTTGGGATACTAGTGAGGTAACCAATATGTCTTCCATGTTTAACAATGCTAATGCATTTAATCAAAATATTGGTGGATGGGATGTTTCAAAAACGACAAACTTTAGTCGTCAATTTAATTCTGCAGATGTATTTAATCAAGATATAGGTGATTGGGACGTTTCAAGAGTAGCTGCAAACGGGATGGACGAAATGTTTGAAACAGCTTTAGTTTTTAATCAAGACCTATCAAATTGGTGTGTTAGTACAATTACCTCCACACCTACAGATTTTAGTACTAGCAGCGCATTAATCTATGCTAATCGCCCAAATTGGGGAACCTGCCCTTCAACAGCCACGTTAACATTGTCTAGCGAAGACCTGGTTAATTCTGACACAATTATAACCTCTGGAATAGTAACCTTGACGGCTACTTTTTCTGAAAATATGTTGGCAACACCTACCATATCAGTTTCTGGTTTAGTTACTAACACAGCCATGTCTTTGAACACTTCTGCTACGGTGTGGGAGTATTTGTGGAATATACCCTCTTCAGTGACAACTGGGACCTATACCGTTTCAGTCAATGCAACAGATACCTCCAATAATTCTTATTTAAGAAACGAAACAATAGATATTAGCATTGACCCCATGTTTTTCTATGATCAAAATGGAGTAACCATAAAATGTACAGGATGTAGTGCAGGAGATCAAGGTTATTTGGATGGTAACTTGTACCAGGCATATGATAATACAACTTTAGGCTCGAAGTCAATTAGCGACACGGACTGGGATCGTGTAGTTACCACCCTTGTTACGAACATGAATGTTTTGTTCAAAAACGAAACTTCCTTTAATCAAAATATTTCTTCTTGGGACACTTCTAATGTCACAAGTATGACAGAATTATTTAGGAATGCCACTAGTTTTAACCAAGATATTTCAAAATGGGATACTTCAAGTGTGACTAATATGGCCGAAATATTCTACGGAGCCTCTTCTTTTAATCAAGACTTAGGTGGCTGGAATATGACCCAAATCACCAACTTCGCTAAGATGTTTGCAGATGCTACGGCCTTTAACAATGCATCTACGTCAACAATAAATAACTGGGATGTTTCAAATGCAATCTCCTTTGGAGGAATGTTTGCTAATGCCTCTAATTTTAACCAACCTCTTGATGCTTGGGATGTTGTGAATACAACCATATTTTCCTCTATGTTCTCAGGAGCATCGGCTTTTAATCAAGACCTAGGTGATTGGGATGTAGACAGTGCAACTAATATGGCCTCCATGTTCGATGGAGCAACAATTTTCAATCAAGATTTAAGTGGCTGGTGCGTTTCGAATATTTCGACAAAACCCACTGA
The DNA here is from genome assembly GCA_011526335.1 of Candidatus Arcticimaribacter sp. Classification (GTDB taxonomy): domain Bacteria; phylum Bacteroidota; class Bacteroidia; order Flavobacteriales; family Flavobacteriaceae; genus Arcticimaribacter. The sequence continues at coordinate 2,634 of WTJB01000080.1, read as the reverse complement.
TTTTGATAATAACACTGCTTCAGGATTTTTAAATAACAATGCTCGTCAACCCGCTTGGGGGACCTGTTCATCAGCAGCAATTCTCTATATGTATACCGATGGGGACCTCATCATCGATTACGAAGAGGTGATCACCATCACAGCAAGTTTTAGTTTAGATATGGCGGCTTCTCCTGCAATAACGGTTTCAGGAACAGCCATTGTGGATGCCACCATGACGCAAGGAAGTTCCCCAACATTATGGACCTATGTATTGAATGTTCCTTCTAATTTATCCTCAGGGTCCTATGCGGTTACGGTTAAGGCAACAGATACAGCAGAAAATCGCCCGCTATCTTCAAATGTTAGTTTAACGCTAATCACAGAAACTACTCCCCCGACGGTTACTCATGCTTTAAGCCAGTTAGATCCCTATTTAAATGCTACTGATGTAGTGACTTATACCGCTACTTTTTCTGAGCCCATGTCGGCTACGCCAACGGTTGATATCAATGGACAGGGGTATGAAACACTCTCCCCAGTTGCAGGGAGTAATGATAAAATTTGGACGTATTATATCGACATGTCCACGTACACTGGGCCACAAGGGGCACTGACCTGTACGGTATCGGGTACCGATAAATTTGGGAATGCTTATGCAGCAGGTTCAGAGACGCTATCTGTTACGGTAGATACCGTTTTACCCAATTTGGTCAAAGCGACTTCTTCAGTAACAACAGAAACTACTTACGGTACCGGCCAAACTTTTGACGTTATTATCGTCTACGATGAAGCTGTTTATCTAACCATGGGTAGCGCTAGTCCTACTTTTGACATATTGACTTCTGCTACAGGTCCAACTTTTTCTGATATAACCTATGTTTCAGGATCAGGGACCACGAGTTTAACTTTTGAATACACGGTTCAGGCGGGAGATTTAGTGGATTTAGGTTCCGAGGTTTATATGGAGATCAATCAAAGTCTCGAACTGAACGGGGGAAGCCTTCTGGATGTAGCTGGGAATACTGCTAGAACTGCCTTAACCACTTCGGGAACACCAACCCCAACATTGTATGGAACTGCTGAACCTTCTTCCCTAGAGTACAATGCTGAAATAAAAATGGACGGGGTAGGTGGACCAATAGCAAAGGTTTTTTCAAAGCTTAGTTCAACCACCATAACTTCGGGGACATTTGCTATTGGAGATACCATCCCTATTCAAATTGAATATGAAGCCGACCAGGTGTCAAGTGTACTGAGTGGGATTCCTTCGATTGAATTAAATACTACAACTTGTATAGGAGGAACAAATAGGGTGGTTAATTATTCTAGAATAAGACAATTAGATCCTTTCACCAAAGTATTGGAGTTTGACTATGTTGTTCAAGAAGGCGATTGTTCCAATGCTTTGACCTATGTAGATGTCAACTCTTTTCAGCTCAACGGCGCACAGATTTCAGACCCTTACGGAAATTTATTGACCGATGAAACCCTGCCACTAGTCCCCAATACTATCTATGGGATAAATTACCAATCTGCTGTACCAACACCAACCAATACGATTATTGTCGATGGTCTTCGACCAACGGTCAGTAATATTCAAATTGTATCTTCCAACGCTTCACCTGCTTTTGCCGTTTTAAACGACACGGTGACCTTGACCTTCGATGTAAGTGAAACCGTTACCGGGGTGACGGTAGATGATGTTCAGTTCTACTATACCAATGGTGGATTAACCACTACCCGTTTGGATGCCAACAGCATTAGTATGTTGGGCACGAGTACCGTGGAAGCAGTTTACACACTAGTTTCAACCGACCCAGCAGTTAGCGGAGGTTATGTGAGTTGGGACATCAATACTGCTGGATTTACTGATTTAGCCGGGAATACCGCCACTAATACAAACGGATCGCCAAATGATTATACCGATTTTGACAGTGATACCGTAACATACGACTTTACACCTCCAAATCTAGGCTTTGTGAGCATCTCTTCCGCTGGAGGGTATTCAAATTCTAAAGCGACAGACGGAGATGTGGTCACCATAGAAATCCAAGCTGATGAAGACTTGATTATCAACGCCTCTGATATTCAGTTTTTTGGGACTTCTACAGCGAATACATTAACATTAAGTTCTTCGAACCCTCCGGGGCAACAGCGGCATTATACAATCGAATCCAATGCAATAGTACCGTCGAATCCTTCAGGAACAGTAACATTTAGTATTACATATACCGACTTACTTGGGAATGCACCCACCCAAGCAGTAACCATGACAACGGACAGCTCATCGGTCGAGATCGATCGGACTGCCCCTGTTATTTCTCCAGTGAGTATGTATTCTAACAATGCTTCCACAACCTTAGCTAAACCAGGCGACACCGTCTATGTGCGTTTCACTACAAATGAATCATTGGGCGCAGATTCCATGACCAGCATTGCTTCCGGAACGACCAATGCATTTACATTTTCGGGGACCAACACTATTATTTATAGTTATGTTATGCAACAATCAGACCCTGAAGGTTATATCGCCTTTTCTTGGACGGGTACTGATACAGCCAACAATGTAACGACAGTGAACGCCGTAACCTCTGGGACAGCAGTATATTACGATAAAACTATCCCTACCGTAACCACGGTCCATGCTTCAAG
>WTJB01000053.1 GCA_011526335.1 Candidatus Arcticimaribacter sp. | reverse complement strand
AAAGGATAAGCAGCAATGGTTATCCTTTTGTTTATGTTTATTTGTAAATAATTTATCCTAAAATGAAGTATAAGAAAAGAGCAAAAGCAATTGTCCTTCTAGCCGATGGGACCCGTTTCGAAGGAAAATCTATAGGTATAGAAGGGAGCGCATTCGGAGAAATTTGTTTTAACACCGGAATGACAGGATACCAAGAGATCTTTACAGATCCTTCCTACTTTGGTCAGTTGATGGTAACAACCAATGCCCACATTGGGAACTATGGTACAACGCCCGTAGATCAACAATCTGAGGGAGTAAAAATAGCAGGCCTAATTTGTAAAAACTTTAGTTTTGAGCATACCCGTCCTGCCGGTACACAGAACCTCTATGACTATTTTGAAGCACAAAACCTTGTCGCTATTTCTGATGTAGATACCCGCGCTTTGGTAAGTTATATCCGTGAAAACGGGGCGATGAATGCGGTAATTTCGACAGAAGTAGATCGCCTTGATGATTTAAAAGAACAATTGGCTTCTTATCCTTCAATGGTGGGTAGAGAGCTCGCCTCTGCGGTTTCTACAAAGGAACCCTATTTTTTTGGTAATCCAGACGCCACGCATAAGGTAGCGGCCTTAGATTTGGGCATCAAAAAAAGTATCTTACAAAACATTGCAGATCAAGACATCTATATAAAGGTGTTCCCTTATGATACTGATTTTGAAACGATGAAAGCCTTTGCCCCTGACGGTTATTTTCTATCCAATGGCCCCGGAGATCCAGAACCTTTAGTTTCTGCACAAAACGTAGCCAAAAAAATCATTGAAGAAAATGCACCCCTCTTCGGGATCTGTTTAGGCCACCAAGTTATCGCCTTGGCCAATGGAGTATCCACCTTCAAGATGTTTAATGGGCATAGAGGAATCAATCATCCCGTACTGCATCATGTTACAGGAAAAGGAGAAATTACCTCTCAAAACCACGGTTTTGCTGTAAATAGAGAAGAAGCAGAAGCGCACGCAGATTTAGAAATCACCCATACGCATCTGAACGATAATACCGTTGCAGGATTGAAAATGAAATCTAAAAATTGCTTTTCGGTTCAATATCACCCAGAAGCTGCCCCAGGGCCTAACGATGCCAAATATCTATTTAAAACATTCAAACAAAACATAACCAACAATTAAACTAAACAAAGAAACCAATGAGTATTATTGTAAACATCCATGCAAGACAGATACTTGACTCTAGAGGGAATCCTACTGTAGAAGTTGATGTCATGACAGAGAATGGAATTTTAGGAAGAGCCGCTGTTCCTTCTGGAGCATCTACCGGAGAACACGAGGCCGTAGAATTGAGAGATGGAGGAGACAACTTTATGGGAAAAGGCGTCTTAAACGCAGTCAATAATGTAAACACAGCCATTGCTGAGCATATTGTAGGAACCTCTGTTTTTGAGCAAAACAGTATCGATCAAATGATGATTGATTTAGACGGGACACCCAATAAATTTAAACTTGGTGCTAACGCTATTTTAGGGGTTTCTCTAGCCGTGGCCAAAGCTGCTGCAAACGAGCTAGGAATGCCTTTATACCGCTATGTAGGTGGGGTAAGTGCCAATACGCTGCCCGTCCCCATGATGAATATCATCAATGGAGGATCGCACTCCGATGCTCCTATCGCTTTCCAAGAATTTATGGTAATGCCTGTAGGTGCAGAAAGCTTTTCACACGCCATGCAAATGGGAACAGAGATTTTCCACCACCTCAAAAAAGTTTTACACGATCGTGACTTAAGTACTGCCGTTGGTGACGAAGGCGGTTTTGCTCCCACTTTAGACGGAACAGAAGATGCCCTTGATACCATTATCAAAGCAGTTGGAAATGCAGGATATAAAGCCGGAGAAAATGTTATGATTGCCTTGGATTGTGCTGCTGCAGAATTTTACAAAGATGGCGTCTATGACTACACTCTTTTTGAAGGCGATAAGGGGGTAAAAAGAAGCTCAGAAGAACAAGCACAATATTTGGCTGAGCTGAGCGAAAAGTATCCTATCATCTCTATTGAAGATGGAATGGACGAGAATGACTGGGAAGGTTGGAAGTCCCTTACCGAAAAAATTGGCGATAAAGTACAATTGGTAGGAGATGATCTTTATGTAACCAATGTAGAGCGTCTTTCTCGTGGGATAGAGCAGAACATCGCCAACTCTATTTTGATTAAAGTAAATCAGATTGGAACCTTAACCGAAACCATTGCGGCAGTCAACATGGCTCACAATGCTGGCTACACTTCTGTAATGTCTCACCGTTCAGGAGAAACAGAAGACAATACCATTGCAGACCTTGCAGTAGCCTTGAATACGGGGCAAATAAAAACAGGATCGGCTTCTAGAAGTGATCGTATGGCCAAGTACAATCAATTGCTTCGTATTGAAGAAGAACTAGGGAGCATTGCGTATTTTCCGCAAAAAAATGCTTTTAAAGTAGGATAATTTTTCTGCTATTAATTTTTTAGAAAAGCGAGCCAACTGGCTCGCTTTATGTTTTAAAAATCGGGTCATTTTTTGTACATTTGCACAACTTAGAATTCACGACTTATGGAGAACAAAATACAGCTTACTTACGACAACAACACCTATGAATTTCCACTGGTAAAAGGAACAGAAGATGAAATGGGAATTGATATCAAAGCCTTACGTGCTCAGACAGGTTTGGTTACCCTCGATCCCGGGTTCAAAAATTCAGGTTCTTGTCAAAGCGGTATTACATTCCTCGACGGGGAAAAAGGAATTTTAAAGTATAGAGGTTATGCCATTGAAGATTTGGCCAATGGTGCTGATTTTCTAGAAGTAGCTTACTTGCTTATTTTTGGAGAACTGCCTACCCAAGAACAACTAAATAAATTCCAAAGTGACATCCATAAAGAATCTTTGGTGGATGAAGATTTAAAGTTAATTCTCAAAAGTTTCCCGCGAAGTGCACACCCTATGGGAGCCTTGGCTTCCTTGACCTCTGCACTTACAGCGTTTAACCCAGAGTCTGTAGACATCAATTCTGATCAAGACATGTACGAGGCCATCGTTACCATTATGGCGAAGTTTCCAGTACTCTGCGCTTGGACTCACAGAAAAGTAAAAGGCTTACCACTCAACTACAGCGATAGTTCTTTGTCTTATGTTGACAATATCGCTCAAATGATGTTTCGACGTCCCACAGAAAAGTATGCTTCGAATGATATCGTAAATCGTGCGTTAAACAAACTTTTGATTCTTCATGCAGATCACGAACAAAACTGTTCTACCTCTACTGTACGTATCGTAGGTTCTTCTCATGCTGGTTTGTTTGCTTCTATTTCAGCAGGAATTTCTGCGCTTTGGGGACCTCTTCATGGAGGCGCCAATCAAGCCGTTCTTGAAATGTTAGAAGCCATCAATCAAGATGGAGGCGACACCAAGAAGTATATGGCTAAAGCTAAAGATAAGAGCGATCCATTCCGTTTAATGGGCTTTGGACATAGAGTTTATAAAAACTTCGATCCCCGTGCACGCATCATCAAAAAATCTGCAGATGAAGTATTAAACGAGCTAGGCATTAATGATCCTATTTTGGATATCGCCAAAGGCTTGGAGCAAGAGGCACTAGAAGACAGCTACTTTGTGGATAGAAAATTGTATCCTAACGTAGATTTCTACTCTGGAATTATTTACCGTGCTTTAGGAATTCCTACCGAAATGTTTACGGTCATGTTTGCCCTAGGAAGACTCCCCGGCTGGATTGCCCAATGGAGAGAAATGCGTAAGAACAATGAACCCATTGGACGTCCTCGTCAAATCTACACAGGAGAAGTAAACAGAGCATTTAGCCCAATTGCCAAGCGATAAACTAGTTTTTTGCTAGATTTTGGATCATCCCTTTAAAGATAAAAAAGTGAAAAGGGACCAAACTGTACCAGTATATTCTGCCCCATAAACCTCTGGGGCGAAAAGTTGCGGTTTGGTAGAGGGTATTGTTTTCAATTTAGAATTCTAGCCAGGCTTCGCCAGGTAACTTCATTTCTGCAAAAAGCAGCAGGCGTTTCTCTTTTTTATCGGCCAGAAGCACACGCCAAAAGTCCAATGCATCACCTGCAAAAATTTTGTCCGGATGGGTTCTCCCCCACCGAAGACCGACCCCGCCGATGAGTTGATCCAGATAACCTCTAATTTTCCAGAGTATATTTCCATAATACCAGCCTTGATTTCCGCCTATTTTCCAGAGGGCTGCAAGGGTGTGTTCCGGATCGATATTGTCCAAACGTTGGGCGTCTTTAAGAACACCGTATTTTGGGACTTGTATATATCCTTTAAGGGCTTTATTTAGACGACCGCTGACCAAAGAGTCTTTCCAACTACTGATCACAGAGTTTTGTGCAATGCGTTTAAAGGCCATTTGTATCGCTTCATCATAGGTGTAAAGATGTATCCCTAAAATAGATTGTAAACGATTGTCTTTGGCGACAACCTCCATATTCATGCTGTCTACTAAGTTTACTGCCAATGGATAAGAAGTAGAGGTTACAAAGTGAAGCCAATAAGAAGACAATCGAGGCGTCATTACCGGAACACTAAAGATCCAATTTTTAAACCCTCTATTTTTTGCATAACGATGGAGCATTTCTTTATAGGTCAATACATCTGCACCACCAATATCAAAAGAAGAATTTAGGCACTCAGGATGCAACAATACCCCCATTAGGTACTCCATCACATTGCGAATTGCAATGGGTTGGGATTTTGTTTTTACCCATTTTGGGGTAATCATTAGGGGGAGTTTTTCGCATAGATCACGAATGATTTCAAACGATGCACTTCCAGAGCCTACAATGATTCCCGCACGCAAAACGGTTGTGGGTACAGAAGACGATTTTAAGATATCTTCCACGTTCTTTCTTGAGGCCAAATGCTTGGAAAGGACTGCTTCATTGACAATCCCACTTAAATAAATAAGCTGTTTCGCCTTGGTCTCCTCTATACAGGAAAGAAAATAACGGGCACAACGTTCTTCCATGCTAGAAAAATCTCCAATATCCGAGGACATCGAATGAATCAAATAGTAGGCCACATCGATATCTTTCGGGATGGGGTTCTTTTCCTGCGGAGCCAAAAAATCTATCGTGATCAGATGCAGCTTTTTCTTAAGACTGTCATTTACAGACAAGCGCTCCGGGTCACGGACAGTACAATATACTTCATGCCCCTGGTTGATCAGGTAGGGGAGGAGTCGCATGCCGATGTATCCATTGGCCCCCGTTACTAATATTTTCATACCCTTTTTTTTTACAGCAGGTCGTCTGGGCTTTGGGGAAGGCTATTGATTTTTTCTCTACTCAATTTTTTAAAAAAAGCATGGGTGCTTTTGGTGATGGCAGCAACTTTAATGCGGTGTTGGTCTAAGTAAATGGAGTATTCTTCTGCTTTGCCCTTATACAGTTTTAGTTTGTAGTATGGGATAACTAGGCCATAGGTTTCCAGTAAACTTCGAAAACGAACGATGATGCCTTTTGGTCGCAGTTCTATATTACAACTGTTGGTGTTCTGATCTAAAATCAACAAATTGTATATATCTACCGAACTCTCGGTAATATAAAGCTTGGAAGAGCCTATTCCTTTTAATCTCCACCGTTCTTTTAAGTTAAAAGGCGGTCCTACCAAAGCATTTACCGATTGGGTTAGCTTTGGATCATTATATGATAAATTCGCTAGCACTTTTTCTCTTAAAGGTAAGAAAAAGGAGGGGATTTCCGGTATTGTTATCGCTGTGCTGTTGGGGTTTTTTTATGGAATAAAGAATAATAGTCTTGGCAAGGAAACCTCCTATAAAAGCAAAAGAGAATTGCCCCAGTTTAAGTATCTTTGCGCAAACTGAATTATGCAACTACTTTCACAGCAAATAAGCGCCCTACTCACCCCTTTTTTTGAAGAGGAATACAACCTCAATCTAACCGATTTTGATTATCAAGCCACCCGTAAGGAATTTGAAGGCGATATCACCTTGGTTGTATTTTCGTTATTGCGCCATATAAAAGGGAATCCTGTTCAGTTGGGGACTGCTATTGGCGATTATCTTAAAGCTTCTTCAGATCTTGTTGTTGATTTTAATGTGGTGAAAGGGTTTTTAAACCTTTCTATAGCCGATGCCTTTTTTACGGCATCACTATCTGCTATTTCTGCTGAAAAAGAGTACGGGAAAGTAGCGGTAGATCCGAATAAAGTTCATTTGGTTGAATATTCATCCCCCAATACAAACAAACCTCTTCATTTAGGGCATATACGCAATAATTTATTGGGCTATTCTGTGGCTCAGATTTTACAAGCCAGTGGACGTCAGGTGTTAAAAACCCAGATCATCAATGATCGTGGGATTCATATTTGTAAATCTATGGTGGCTTGGCAAAAATTTGGCGCGGGCGAAACCCCAGAACGCAGTGGCCTCAAAGGCGATAAACTTGTAGGGAACTATTATGTTCGTTTCGATCAAGAATACAAAAAAGAAATTGTAGCCCTCATCGCTGAGGGAAAAACGGAGGACCAAGCCAAAGCCGAAGCTCCATTGTTTATTTCTGCACAAGAAATGCTCCGCAAATGGGAGGCCGGAGATGAAGAGGTCGTCCAATTATGGAAAACCATGAACCAATGGGTTTATGATGGTTTTGCGGTGACCTACCAAAAACTAGGAGTTGATTTTGACTCTTATTACTACGAAAGTGATACCTATCTCTTAGGAAAAGAATTGATACAGTTAGGCATAGAAAAACAACTGTTCTATACCAAAGAAGACGGATCTGTCTGGGTAGATCTTACCGACGAAGGTTTGGATGAAAAACTATTACTTCGTTCAGATGGAACGGCTGTTTATATGACGCAAGATTTGGGAACAGCCTTACAGCGTTACAAGGACAATCCTACCATGGATGGGATGGTTTATACCGTAGGGAATGAGCAGGATTACCACTTTAAAGTATTGTTTCTTATTCTACAAAAATTAGGTTATGACTGGGCTGCTTCACTATTCCATCTGAGTTATGGGATGGTAGATTTGCCGGAAGGAAAAATGAAAAGCCGTGAAGGGACAGTTGTCGATGCGGATGACCTTATGGTTGAAATGCGGGATACAGCGGCCGGTTTAGCCGAAGAATTAGGCAAACTAGA
>WTJB01000013.1 GCA_011526335.1 Candidatus Arcticimaribacter sp. | reverse complement strand
AGCGTCTCTTGCCGCGGTTATATGCGTGGGCATAGACGCTTTTGTTATGGGGATGTATTTGGCCCCAGAGGTCGTTCCGCTTGTTTTAGAAAAATATAGGGGGCGTCCTGGCCACAAAACATCTTCTTCTCCCGCTATGATTTTATCTACATAAGGGCGAAGTCCTTCGTAATCTCTGATGGGCACCTTTTGTTGAAACTCTTTATAGGATTTGATGGACGCAAAGCCGTGGTCTTTCCCAAATTGGGTGTTTTGCGCCCTAGCGAGTAGTTTTTTTAAGGTGTTTTTTTGCGCTTGGTGTGGATTGTTCATCCACTTTTTATTTTTAGAAACGATATAATGCGCAAATAGTTTGGCGAGGAATTTTTTCATTTACTGATCAGAAAAGTCTATAAAGTTTTCAGGGTTCATTGCAAAGCCATCATTCCATAATTCAAAGTGCAAATGCCAGCCTGTGGATAGTTCACCGGTGTTTCCTGCTGTTGCGATTACTTCTCCTGCTACCACTCGTTCTCCTTGGGATTTGTTTAAGGCCGAATTGTGTTTATAGACCGATAACAATCCGAAAGGATGCTCTAAGATAATCACAAAACCGGTGTCGGCGGTCCACTCAGAAAAGATTACCGTCCCCTCTGCTACCGCTTTTATGGGATCGTTTTCATTTAAAACAATGTCAACGGCATAATGATTGTTTTGTGGGTCGTAGGTCTGTGACAGGTCGCCTTTAGCGGGGGGAAATAACACAAAATCTACCGTACTGTTTTGGTTTTCGATGACATTGTATTTGTCTTCGTTTTCCACAATAACCCGCAGCAATGAATCTTCTTTCCCGCGTTTGGGGATCACAATTTTCTGACTGCTGAGCGAATCGATTCTAGCGCGTTCGTTTTCGAATTCGTCATAAGAAATATCGCCCTGAAGAACCTTTTTCATCGAGGACATATACTGTTCGGATTGAAGGTGTGCCTGCATTAGCGAGTCGAGGCGGATAGCATTTTCAGCGGCTTGTTTACGCATAGTAGTAGAAGCATAGCCAGGCATGTATTCTTTAATGGAGGTGTAGGCCACCAAGAAAAGAGTTCCGACAAAAAAGAGCGAAAAGACTAAGGTCGTTATAATGATGACATTTAAACGTGAAAGGCGAAAATAGAGCTGCTCCTCAAAGGTGTTTTCATTGAGGACGACAAGCCGATAACGGCTGAGCAGCTTTTGTTTTAACCAGCTTTTCTTTTTGGGTTTATTTTCCATGATGCCTAACAAAGATAAAGATTCCTAAGATTAAATATTACGCCTAAAGGCTTTGAAATGGGTTCCCTGATAAAATTTATGATTACCTTTGTTGAAAATAGTTATTATGAACGCATCTACCATATTTCTTGCCCTTGGTCCCAATCAGGTAATTCTTATTGTTGTGGTTGTCTTGCTTTTGTTCGGTGGCCGAAAGATTCCTGAGCTTATGCGCGGTTTGGGTAGCGGAATAAAAGAATTTAAAAAAGCCAGTAACGAGGAAGAAGATCCTAAGGAATTGGATAAGAAAGAATAGCCTGCTATTTTTCTAAAAAAGTCGTTGAGCTTAAAATGGTTTGAAGCTCAAACATGGCATCTCGTTTGCTCACCGAAGGAGCGAAACAAAATCCTTCAAGGACAACCCAACGTCCCTGTGCAGTGTCCTCAACAATGTATTGCACAAAAGGGCCTGCCATAAAATCTTCTTTTACTTCCCACATGCCCTTGGTCAAAAATGCTTTTCGATCGTCTAATTGAGTCGAATAGATGTAAGGCAAATACGCTTTTTCAGTAATCATATGCGATCCCGGTAAACGTCCAGGGATATAGATTTTACCTATCGAATCACGTAGGTTGGTGATCTGATCCAAAAGGGTGCTTTTCTTAGGGTCAAATGATGGCAATGTATACGCAATTAGGTTCATGCTTCCCTTTTGTATCTTCTTTTCTACCCACAGAAAATTTACGGTATCTTTTACGGTAGTATAGGCGGTAGGGTACGTTAGTTGAAGACCAAATTTATCCTTAAAATCTGTATCCTTCGTTGGGGATTTCCCTATTCTTCTTAATTTCTCTTTCCGTTCATTTTCTGCAAAAGTCCGTAAAATAAGAGAGGTGTTTTCCTTAAGGAATTCTTGCATAACCTCCGCATCTTCCCCGCTTATTTGAGCCACTATTTGAGGGCGAGCAAAGGCGTTTTCGAAGAGTTGAAAACGCGCAATGGAATCTTTTTTAAACAACAGTATATTGCGAGAATGCCGAGAAAAACCGGTAAACTGTGAACTGGCTGTATACAACAAATCGTATTGCGGTTCATCTATGGGCAAGCCTTCATAGATGGGTCGCATTTGTTCTCTTACGGCTTTCCCCAGCGCGCCATCCCAATCCGTTGTTGGCATTACCACCGTAACGGCATTCAAATTTCCGCTAGAGTCAGGAATATAAGCTACTGGCTTGGAATCTTTACACCCCAAGAGCAGTAAAAGGCCCAAAAAACAAATATTCTTGTACATAACCTAATCTAAAAGAGCGGCAATTCCCGGAAGGTTTTTCCCTTCTAGGCTTTCCAACATGGCGCCACCGCCTGTAGAAACATAACTTACTTGATCTTCAAAACCAAATTGTTTTACTGCTGCTACAGAATCGCCACCACCCACAAGCGAAAATGCGCCTTTTTTAGTGCTTTCTGCAATAATTGTACCCAAGGCTTTGGTCCCTGTGGCAAAATTTGAAAATTCGAAAACCCCTAAAGGACCGTTCCATAAAATGGTTTTGGCATTCATAACAACACTTTCGAATTTTTTCAAGGATGCAGGGCCGGCATCCAAGCCTTGAGATCCGTCAGGAATTTCGGTAATGTCTCGAACCGTTATGGGGGTTTCATTGCTAAAATCTGTGGTACTTTGCACATCTATAGGCAAATGGATATTTACATTTTTTTCCTTGGCTTTCTCGATCAGCTCTAAGGTATAGGCCAAATAGTCGTCTTCACAAATCGAATCGCCTATCTTCCCTCCTTGTGCTTTTATAAAGGTATATGCCATACCCCCTCCAATGATCAGGTCGTCTATTTTGTCTAAAATGTTTTCTATGATCGTGATTTTTGAGGAAACTTTAGACCCTCCAAGTATAGCCAATACAGGCCTGTCATCTGAATTTAAAACCTTTTCAATCGCCTTAACTTCTTGTTCCAATAATGACCCAAAGCACTTATTATCAGGGAAATAGCTTGCAATTATTGCGGTTGACGCATGGGCGCGATGCGCAGTACCAAAGGCATCATTTACATATATATCGCCTAAGGTTGATAGGGCTTTTGCAAAGGTCTCATCCCCTTTTGTCTCTTCTGCATGGAAGCGTAAATTTTCTATCAGTAATACCTGACCGGGAGTCAAGTTCGCTGCTTTTGTTTGCGCGTCCTCTCCAACACTATCTTTTGCAAAAATGACCTCAGTTCCAAGAATTTCAGCCACCGTTTTTGCAATAAGACCCAAAGATAGTTCAGGATCTATTCCTTTAGGGCGCCCCAAATGAGACATCAATATACAGCTGCCTCCTTCGGCTAGGATATGATCTATGGTAGGTTTTGCGGCTAAGATACGAGTGGTATCGGTTACCTTTTTATTGTCGTCTAAAGGGACATTAAAATCTACTCGGATTAGCGCCTTTTTATTTTTGAAAGATAATTGATCTAGCGTTTTCATGAATTATAAAATTTTGACAAAAGTAAAAATTATATGGGGGATAGTTGTATTATGACTCAAGGAATTGAAAAGTTTAAAAACGTATCTTCGCATATGTCTTTTAAGATAACATTGGGTCAAGAACGACTAAAACAACAGCTTAACGCATCGATTAATAAAAATCAAGTTCCTCATTGTCAGGCTTTTATAGATTATGGAGGGCGAGGAGGCCTCTCTTTGGCCTTAGATTTTTTGTTGGAATTGGTTCCTAGTCCAGGCGTAGGACAACATCCAGATCATCATTTTTTATATCCTGTAGCCACAACAGCAATCGTAAAATCTAAACCCCGTTGTGGGGATTTTTCCCAAGAGTGGAGAACATTTTTAAATGAACATCCCTACGGCAATGTAAACGATTGGCTGCGTCATATGGGTGCAGATAACAAACAAGGAAACATAACCGTCGATGATGTAGAAGAGTTGGTGAGGAGTGTTTCTTACAGTGCGTATTCTGGCGGAAATAAAGTCTGTGTCCTTTGGGGGCTCGAGCGCCTAAAAGACGAAGCCGGAAATAAGTTGTTAAAACTCATTGAAGAACCGCCAAAAAACACCTACTTCCTGATGGTTGTTCCCGATGAATCACATCTGCTGGCTACCCTCAGGTCGCGCAGTCAAATCATTCATTTGCCGCCCTTATCGGAAGAGGTAATTTTTGAAAAATTGTTATCGCTCGGGCATTCAAAAGACGATGCTGCCTATGCGGCTCGGCTTGCAGATGGAAATTTAAGAAAGGCGCTTTCGGGCATCCAAAATCAAGAAGAGTTAGCCCAACAGGAAAAAATACTGATCCATTTTTTAAGAACAGCCTTTCGGGCAAAAAAGAATACCGCTATTGTGTTGGATCTTATGGAGTGGTCGAATGCGATGGGATCGGCTACTAGAAATGAGCAAAAGGCGTTTATCGTTTACAGCTTGGATTTTATGCGGCAAGCCATGCTGGTTTCGTACAGCAGCAACAATCTTGTCCGTTTTCGTTCACAAAATAATTTTTCGCTGGAGAAATTTGCGCCCTATCTACACCACAAAAATTTACTTCCCATCGTTCAATTGCTAGAGGATACCCGAATGCATATAGAACGCAATGCGAACGGAAAGATTTTGTTCGCAGATTTTGCACTACAGATGACACGCTTATTGAACAGCTAAGGCTAGCCTTTTCTTTTGAAGACATAGAGCTGGGAAGAATATTGTGATGTCATTATTCCCATCAGATTAGAAAACATCCCTTTTAAGATTCCTTTGAAAAAAGGAAAGACGCTTTTCTTATGCTTTTCTGAGAGATACGAAATGTAGAAAGCATCCAAAGGCATTGCCTTTTTTTGCACTAATTCATAGTCCAAGGTAGACATAAGCGAAACGACGCCTTCGGGAGAAAAATGCCAAAGGTGTCGAGGCACATCCCATGCGGCCCAAAGTGGACCATAATGTTTGGCGTCCCAGGAATCAAAATTGGGAAGGGCAAGTAGAAGGTGTCCGTCTGAAGTTAGTTTTTGGTCAAGCTGGGTCAAGGTTTCTAAAGGATCGGGCAAGTGCTCCAAAACATGCCAAAGGCTAATCAGCTGAAAATCTCCTTTGGTCTCTTCAATACTCCCGTAAATGGATAAGTGCTTTGCCGCATTCTCTCGTGCTGCACTACTGGGCTCTACCCCATGGGCTTGATATTTTCTTTGATCTAGGTGCTCGATAAATGCTCCTGTTCCACAACCAAAATCTAGAATTCGAGCGTGGGGATTTAAATAAGGAGAAATCCAGGCCTCCTTTCTTCGCATCATCCAACGCCTTGATACATAATAAAGAATATCGATAAAAGATCGCTTGGTCTTTTGGTGTGAAATGTACGCTTCCGAAGCATAGTAAGCCGGCAACTGTTCTGCTTTTGGTTGTGGAAGGGTTTGGGCAGTATGCCTAGAGATCCAGGCAACATCAAAGTGCTCCCCTGAAACGAGATAGTCTTTTACGGATATGCGTTTATTGTGTTCCACGTGAAACATTAACGGCCCAATTGCACCAATAAAACGGATATATCACTGGGCTTTATACCGCTGATCCGTTGTGCTTGGGCGATGGTTGTAGGGCGAATATTGTTTAATTTTTCTTTGGCCTCGTGCGATAAAGAGGCTAAGGCATCATAATTAAATGCGCTCGGTATGGGCACATTTTCCAAACGTTGAAGTTTATCCGCATTCAATTTTTCTTTTGCGATATAGCCAGCGTATTTAATTTGGACTTCCGCTTGTTCAATGGCGGCATTGCTAATTTGTTCAGTACCTATAAAAGCGGCAAGAGAACTAAGTTGAGCAATACTATTGTAAGTGATGTTTGGGCGGGAATAGATTTTTGCCAGCTTATCACTTTGGCGTATGGGAGAGGAATTATGCTTCTCCAAGATGGGGTTAACTTCTGCTGGTTGCACACTGGTCTCGGCATAAAATTTCATCAAGCGATCGGTTTGCGCTCTTTTATCCAACATTTCATTTAGCCGCTCTTCTTTTGCTATGCCTAAATCAAAGGCCTTTTGTGTGAGACGTAGATCAGCATTGTCTTGGCGCAATAAGGTGCGGTACTCCGCACGCGAAGTAAACATACGATAAGGTTCTTCTGTGCCTTTGGTAATAAGATCGTCGATGAGTACACCGATATAGGCTTCACTACGGGAGAGTATACAAGGAGCTTCTCCACTACCGTAAAGCGCCGCATTAATTCCTGCCATTAATCCTTGCGCTGCAGCTTCTTCATAGCCCGTAGTACCATTGATTTGCCCGGCGAAGAATAAACCTTTGATTAGTTTGGTTTCTAAACTATGGGTTAACTGAGTGGGGGGGAAATAATCGTACTCTATGGCATAGCCGGGGCGGAAAAATTTAACACCCTCGAATCCTTTTACTTTTCTAAGCGCATTGAATTGCACGTCTTGTGGAAGCGATGTTGAAAACCCATTGATATAATATTCAATGGTATTCCAGCCCTCGGGTTCTACAAAAATTTGATGCCTATTCTTATCAGCAAAACGGTTGATCTTATCTTCAATCGAAGGACAGTATCTGGGTCCTGTACTTTGAATATTGCCATTGAACATAGGGGAACGATCAAAACCAGTACGTAATAGATCGTGTACTTCTTCTGAGGTATACGTCATATGACAAGAACGCTGTTGTTTCAGCGGTGACGTTCGTTTGGAATAGGAAAAGGTTCCAGGTTGTTCATCACCCGGTTGTTCTTCCATTAGATCAAAATTAAGAGAGCGTCCGTCTACTCTCGGGGGTGTCCCCGTTTTCATGCGCCCTGAGGTAAAACCGACCTTTTCTAGCGTAGCCGTTATACCAAAGGAAGCTGATTCGCCTGCACGACCGCCACCAAAATTCTTTTCTCCAATATGGATAAGCCCATTTAAAAAAGTTCCATTGGTAAGAATTACAGCATTGGAATAAATCTTTACCCCTGTGGATGTAATTACACCAGTGATTCG
>WTJB01000310.1:4484-7273 GCA_011526335.1 Candidatus Arcticimaribacter sp. | reverse complement strand
TGGAAGTTTATACGCCCCGGATTACTCAAAAGCGAACGGAAAAATGCACGAGGATTTATCTTTGTAGCTTCTGTCCTATTTTTTCTAGGCGTCTTGTTTGGTTATTACATTATCACCCCGCTTTCCATCAATTTCTTAGGAAAGTATACGGTAAGTGAACAGGTCTTTAACGATTTTGACTTGGCAAGCTACATTAGCCTTTTACGGGCCTCTGTACTTTCTGCTGGATTGATTTTTGAACTGCCAATACTGATCTATTTTTTCACTAGAATTGGGTTGGTTACACCCGATTTTTTAAAGAATAACAGAAAGTATGCTATTGTTTTGGTCCTCTCTATATCGGCCATCATAACCCCGCCAGATGTAGCGAGTCAAATAATTGTAACCATCCCTATTCTTATTCTCTACGAAGTCAGTATTTTTATTTCTAGAATCGTGTATAAGAAACAACTTAAAGCAAGTGAAAATGAGTGATTTGGTCAATGATTTTAATGCATATCGTTCCAAAATGAACGATAAACTGCTTAATGAAAATTCGAAATTAATCAAACGGATTTTTAATCTAGATGCCAACGCTTACAAGCCAGGGGCATTAGAAGCTTCTACAAAAGAATTATTGGGATTGGTCGCTTCTACTGTTTTACGTTGCGATGATTGTGTGCGTTATCATTTAGAAGAATGCCATAAATTAGATATCTCTAAAGAAGCGGTACTCGAGAGTCTAGAAATTGCTACTTTAGTAGGCGGAACCATTGTTATTCCCCATTTAAGAAGAGCTTTTGAATATTGGGAAGCACTCGAAAATCAAACGATTTAACATGATACTTAGAGCCGATCAAATTGAAAAATTTTACCGGGGACGACAAGTCGTTAAAGGGATTTCTTTAGAGGTAAAACAAGGAGAAATCGTGGGCTTATTGGGACCCAATGGCGCAGGAAAAACCACTTCCTTTTATATGATCGTAGGACTGGTAAAACCCAATGGGGGACACATCTATCTGGATCAAGAAGAAATTACACGTTACCCCATGTATCAACGCGCGCAAAGCGGAATTGGTTATTTGGCCCAGGAGGCCTCTGTATTTAGAAAGCTAAGCGTAGAAGACAATATCCTGAGTGTGCTTCAACTCACCAAGCTAAGCCTTAGAGAACAAAAAGAAAAGATGGAATCGCTTTTAGAAGAATTTGGGCTCACCCATATTCGTAAAAACAGAGGGGATTTACTTTCAGGAGGAGAACGTCGTAGAACCGAAATAGCCAGAGCCCTAGCGACCGATCCTAAATTTGTTCTCTTGGATGAACCTTTTGCGGGAGTTGACCCCGTAGCGGTAGAAGACATCCAACGCATTGTGGCCCACTTAAAAAATAAGAACATCGGGATCTTAATCACCGATCATAATGTTCAAGAAACTCTGGCCATTACCGACAAAACTTATTTGATGTTTGAAGGAAAAATACTAAAAGCGGGATCGCCAGAAGATTTAGCCGCAGATCCTATGGTACGGAAAGTTTACTTAGGACAAAACTTTGAACTTCGTCAAAAAAAGATTGAATTTTAAACCTTCAAGACCGATTTCAGACCACTCAACAGGATGTAGACAATAATACAAACTGAAGTACTTGCTATCCCGTAAAACAACAAAAGGACCAAAGTGAGTAGAAACAAAAGGAGGGGAAACAAAAATGCCTTAAAAGAGAATGAGGATATTTTTAGGGAAAACATCTTCCAATGTATATTCATAAACAAAACTGAAATGAATACAATGATCACTAAGGTGGTCGGATTCAAAACAAAAGGGCGAATCACAGCCAATTTGGGATGCAGGATAAGCAAAGGAAGACCAGCAATAAACAAGGCGTTGGCTGGTGCAGGCAATCCCTTAAAATAAGGCAAGTCTGTATCTTCTACGTTAAAACGTGCCAAACGAAATGCAGCACCAAGACTGACCAAAAACCCTAAGGTTGCTAGAGGCGCAACCGAAAAAATCAGTGGAAAATCTGGGATAAAATAAAAATGATAGTCTTCTACTTGCACCCCTGAAAGGACAATAAGTTGATACAAAATTGCACCCGGGACGGCTCCGCTTGTAATGACATCTGCCAACGAATCTAACTCAACGCCCAAGGCACTTTCTACCTTTAGTAAGCGAGCAAAAAATCCATCAAAAAAATCAAAAAACACCCCAAGGAATACCATAAATAGGGCCGCGTTAAACATATGCTGGAAAGCAAAAAACAATCCCAAACAACCACAAAAAAGGTTGGCTAGTGTAAATAAGTGGGGAACAAACTTTTTGATCATATAAAATAAAAGTGAAAATACAACATTCATAAATTATTAACCTACTCTCCCCTTCCCTTTTTTTAGAAAAAGGATTCAATTAAATTTGTCTTGATTACCTTTCAAAAAAAATCGATTTGTTGCGAAACTTCTTTTTAGCTTTTCTAAGTGGAATTTTATTGGCTGTAGCCTGGCCCACCTATGGGATACCCCTCTTTATTTTCTTTGCTTTTGTCCCCTTGCTTATTTTAACGCATGAATTAAATAAAAGCAATCTTCCTAAGAAATACCTAAAACTATTTTTTTTCAGCTACCTAAGTTTTTTACTCTGGAATATTCTCACTACGCATTGGCTTTATAATGCCTCTGTGTTTGGAGCCGTTTTTGCGATTGGATGTAACAGTATTTTTTTCGCTATTATTTTTACCGCCTATGGTTGGGCTTTAAATAGATTACCCAAGCACAGTGCGGTCCTCTTTTTGGTTAGCTTTTGGATGGCTTTCGAAAA
>WTJB01000310.1:0-4474 GCA_011526335.1 Candidatus Arcticimaribacter sp. | reverse complement strand
CTCTTGGCCTTGGCTTACCTTAGGCAATGTTTTTTCTGAATCTATACTATGGATTCAATGGTATGAATATACCGGGGTATTTGGAGGAACATTATGGATATGGCTCGTCAACTTTTGGGCATTTCATGCTTGGCAAAAAAGAAAGCTTTCTGCTGGAAGTTGGAGAAAGCAACTGGCTAAAATAGGTATCGGCATTGCCCTACCCATTTTTATCTCGCACCTCATCTATCGCAATCAAGAGGAGGCGAACATGGAACGTATTTCTGTTGTGGCCTTGCAACCCAATATAGACCCCTACCAAGAGAAATACAGTTTCACCAATGCTGCCCTATTGGAAAAAATGATTTCCATAACCGACGAATATCTAGATGATAAAACCGACTATCTATTAACTCCAGAAGGTTATTTTGATGAAGGTTTTGGACTTGATCTTAACCGATACCAAAACCAACCCTTTTATGCGAGTGTTTCAGAATGGCTGACCCACTACCCTCAACTGCACCTTCTTAGCGGAGTACAGACTTATCAAGTATATCCCCCGAATAAAAAAGCACCCAGTCCTACAGCAAATAGAAGTAGAAATGGACAGTGGTATGACGTATACAATTCAGCATTTGATTTGAGCGCAACAGAAAAAGATCAGGTTTATCACAAATCTAAACTTGTACCTGGAGTAGAATTTATGCCCTTTAAAAATACCTTAGAACCGTTTATTGGAGCGTTTCTGCTAGACTTTGGCGGAACAATTGCCACCCGAGGCATTCAAAAAGAACGAACTGTTTTTACTCACCAAACCAAAGGAATCAAAACGGCCCCAATTATTTGTTACGAATCTATCTACGGAGATTTTGTTACAGAATACGTCAGAAAAGGAGCAAACTTTTTAAGCATCATTACCAATGATGCCTGGTGGGATGATACCCAAGGACACAAACAACTGCTCAGTTATGCACGTTTGCGCGCCATAGAGACCAGAAGGGCTATTGCACGAAGTGCCAATACAGGTATATCCGCTTTTATCAATACCAAAGGGGAATTGGTAAAAACGATGAAATACAATACCGGTGGAGCACTAAAGGCTGAAATTCCTGTAAATGATAAAATTACTTTTTACACCCGCTATGGAGATGTCTTGGCAGGATGGGCTAGCCTATTTTTTTTGCTCAGCGGAGCCATTGCCCTAAGCGGTCGTTTAAAGAATATTAGAAAAAGTTAATCCGTTTTTTACCCAGGGAAAGCGTATTTCAATTACTTTTGTAGCATGATGAACCAATTGTTTTGGGTTTTAGGATTGATATTTGTCTATTTTTCAATTAAAAAACTTTTGTTTCGGTCACAAAAAAAAGAAAGAATGACTTTTCAAAAGCGGTACCGCCAGCGAAAAGAGGAAAGAGAAGGAAATGAAAAAGATCAAAGTTTACACCAAAACAGGTGATGATGGCACCACCTCCCTATTCTCAGGAAAGCGGGTAGCCAAACACCATATAAAGATAAAAGCCTACGGATCTATTGATGAACTCAATAGTTGGTTAGGATGGATTCGAGACCAAAATATCGCCCCCGAAAGAAAAGACGAAATCATAAAAATCCAAAAAGATTTAATGATCATCAGTTCCCAGTTAGCCAATGATGGCGTGGAGTTAGGCATTGTTCCGGTGGGTCAAAATGAAGTTACTTTATTGGCAGAGTATATCGATAAAATGACGGATAGTCTTCCCCCCTTAAAAAACTTTGTCATTCCTGGTGGACATACACTGGTATCCTCAACCCACTTGGCAAGAAGTGTTTGTAGAAGAGCAGAACGCATCATTACTGAACTCAATGACAATGAACCCATAGACAGCGTCTTGATCTTTTACATCAACAGGCTATCGGATTATCTTTTTACCCTGTCTAGAAAACTCAGTTTTGATTTGGCCGTTAAGGAAGAAAAATGGATTCCAGCGCGAAAAAAATAAATTTTTCTTGCAGAGTTTGATTAAAAATTTATTTTTGCAAAAAACTGAACCATTATGTACTGGACTCTAGAATTAGCCTCTTACCTCAGCGACGCCCCTTGGCCAGCAACCAAAGACGAATTAATTGATTTTTCTATCCGAACCGGTGCCCCACTAGAAGTTGTAGAAAATTTGCAGTCTATGGAAGATGAGGGAGACATTTATGAATCTATTGAAGAAATTTGGCCCGACTTTCCATCCGACGAAGACTATCTTTGGAACGAAGACGAATACTAGATCTACCATAATAAAAGTCTCTTAGGAGACTTTTTTTCTTTAATTTAACGCTATTAAAAAAACGCCATGAGCTTCGTTAATAAAATCCTTAAAACATTTGTAGGCGACAAGTCAAAAAAAGATGTGAAAGACATCATGCCTCTGGTTAAAACCATACGATCTCTTGAAGATGATTTTCAACAACTGACGCATGATCAATTGCGTCAGAAAACCGAGGAATTCAAAAATAAAATCGGTGCAGAAAGAGCTGAAATCGATACGCAAATTGAAGCGCTTAAGGCCAAAATGGAAGGTGAAGAGGACATTGATGCACGTGAAGAAATTTATAACCAAATTGACGCACTAGAAGTTCAAGCCCTAGAAGCCACCGAAAAGGTATTGAATGATATTTTGCCCGAGGCCTTTGCAACCGTCAAAGAAACCGCAAGACGATTTACAGAAAACCCTACGATTAGTGTTTTGGCTACCGAACAAGATCGCATTTTTTCGCAAGACAAATCTTATGTAAGCCTGGAAGGAGAAAATGCCCTTTGGGCCAACAGTTGGGACGCTGCAGGAAAAGCAGTAACCTGGGACATGGTCCACTACGATGTACAGTTGATCGGGGGGATTGCCATGCACCAGGGCAAAATTGCTGAAATGCAAACAGGGGAAGGAAAAACCCTTGTGGCTACCCTACCAGTTTACCTCAATGCTTTAACCGGCAAAGGGGTTCATTTGGTTACGGTGAATGACTATCTCGCTAAACGAGACAGTGCTTGGATGGCACCTATATTTGAATTTCACGGACTTACCGTAGACTGTATCGATTACCACACCCCCAATAGTGCTGGAAGAAGAAAAGCGTATTTGGCCGACATTACCTACGGTACCAATAATGAATTTGGTTTTGACTACCTGCGCGATAATATGTCGCATAGTCCAGATGAATTGGTGCAACGAAAACATCATTATGCCATTGTCGATGAGGTGGACTCGGTACTCATTGATGATGCCCGAACTCCATTGATCATCTCAGGGCCCATCCCAGAGGGTGACCGGCATGAATTTGATCAACTTCGTCCTAAAGTTGCTGATCTTGTAAGTAAGCAAAGAACCCTATTGACCGCTGTACTGGCGGAAGCAAAGAAAAAAATTAAAGAAGGCGATACCGAAGAGGGAGGTATACTGCTGCTCCGTGTCTATAGAGGGCTTCCCAAAAATAAAGCACTCATTAAATTCTTAAGTGAAGAAGGAGTAAAACAACTTTTACAAAAAACCGAAAACTTCTACATGCAAGACAACAATAGAGAAATGCATAAAATTGATGCAGAACTCTATTTTGTTATAGATGAAAAAAGCAACGCTGTAGAACTTACAGAAAAAGGAGTAGATTATTTGTCTGAAAGTGTTCAAGACAAAAGCTTCTTTGTCCTCCCCGATATAGGAACAGAAATTGCCCATATCGAAAATCAGGAATTGTCTCCAGAAGAAGAAGCAGCCAAAAAAGAGGTTCTTTTCAAGGATTTTGGAATAAAAGGAGAACGTATTCACACCATGAATCAATTGTTCAAAGCCTACACTTTATTTGAAAAAGACACCGAATACGTGGTCATGGACAATAAAGTCATGATCGTAGATGAACAAACGGGGCGTATCATGGACGGAAGACGATATTCAGACGGTCTCCATCAAGCCATTGAAGCCAAAGAAAACGTAAAAATTGAGGCGGCTACACAGACTTTTGCTACGGTTACCTTGCAGAACTACTTTAGAATGTACCACAAACTTTCTGGCATGACCGGGACGGCCATTACAGAAGCCGGAGAGTTCTGGGAAATCTACAAACTGGATGTAGTAGAAATTCCTACCAATAGACCCATAGCGCGAAAAGATCAGGATGACCTTATTTACAAAACAAAAAGAGAAAAGTACAATGCTGTCATTGAGGAAGTCACACAGCTCTCTGCTGCAGGGCGACCAGTACTTATTGGAACAACCTCTGTAGAGATTTCGGAATTACTCAGCAAAATGCTTAACATTCGAAAAGTTAAACACAACGTTTTGAATGCAAAACTGCATAAAAAAGAAGCGGATATTGTTGCTGAAGCAGGAAATCCAGGAGTAGTCACGATTGCGACCAATATGGCGGGACGTGGAACAGACATTAAACTTTCTGAGCAAGTAAAAGCGGCAGGTGGTTTGGCCATCATCGGAACAGAACGCCACGATTCTAGAAGAGTAGATCGTCAGCTAAGAGG
>WTJB01000132.1:1844-7387 GCA_011526335.1 Candidatus Arcticimaribacter sp. | reverse complement strand
ATTTATTTAATTGCAAATTAATTTTTATTCATTTGAATCTCCACCCCAACACTCACCAGAATAATGAGCCCTCCTAAAAGGGTCATACCATTGGGCATTTCGTTTATAATAATCGCAGCAAGAATAATGCCATACAAAGGCTGAACACAGCTGATCAAACTCGCTCGGGTTACTGTAAAGTGCTTTAAGCTTTGCAAGAACAGAGAATGTCCCAAAACTGTCGTCAACAAAGCCAAAAGAACAAGGTTTTGCCATTCTGCTATGACTTCTGTAAAGGGGTGTTGATGAGCAAAGGGAAGTAGAAAAAACGCTACAATAATCACTTGATAAAACATCATTTGCAAACCACTTTCTTGTTGCGCTTCCTTTTTTAAAACAAGATTTCTTGTAGCAAAACACAATGCGGAAAAAACTCCCATCCCCACGGCTTTGAATTGACGATTCTCTAAGGTAAACTCAGGAACCAATAGGTATACACCCATCAACATAAACATCGCCAATGCAAGGCTAACTTTATTGTAGCGGGTCGAAAAGAAAAGGGGCTCCAATAATGCTGTAATGACGGGGTAAGTAAACAATGATAACATTCCAATTGCCACGTTCGACCATTGAAGGGCATAAAAATAAGTTACCCAATGGGCCGCCATCAAAAACCCAGCGATCCAAGTACTTTTCTTTTTCAGCCCCAAAAAAATCGACCCTTGCTTCTTTCCCAAAAAATAAACGGCAAAAATAACAACGGCTAAAAGACTTCTATAAAAAATGACAACCCTAGGGTCGAGTACAATACTTCGGCCTAAAACCCCAGACGTACTGATCAGCAAAAAGGAGACATTTAACAGCAGCAGAGGGCCGAGGGATGCGCTATTCATTTTTGAGTGTATGGTTAAAAATGATTCGGGCTAGGATTTTTGATGTCCTGTGCGTAATTGTAAAATCCATTTTTTGTTTTTATCCCCAACTGCCCAGCTTTTACAAGGTTTACCAACAAAGGGCAGGGGGCATACTTGGGTTGACCAAATCCTTGGTGTAAAACCTCCAAAACAGCTAAACACACATCTAGACCTATAAAATCTGCCAACCGCAAGGGTCCCATCGGGTGGCCCATGCCTAACTTCATCATTTCATCTATTTCATATACCCCACCTACGCCTTGAAATAAGGTTTCTATGGCTTCATTTATCATGGGCAATAAGATACGGTTGGCAATAAAACCAGGATAATCTTTCGCCATCAGCGGAACTTTGTCCAACTGCTCAGACAATGAAGTAATGGTGTCTAAAGTAGCCTGTGCGGTTTGCTGTCCTTGAATAATCTCGATCAACTTCATGATAGGTACCGGATTCATAAAATGCATCCCCACCACTTTTTCGGGGCGTCGGGTAAAGGATGCTAGGGCAGTAATGGAAAGCGAAGAGGTGTTTGATGCTAAAATACAATCTGCAGGAGCCCATTGATCAATTTGCTCAAAGAGACTTTTCTTCACTTCTAAATTTTCCGTGGCAGCCTCAATGATCAAATCTGATGTTTGAGCCGCATCTTGTAATTGAGTCGTTGTGGTTATGCGTGCTAAAGCTGCCTGTATTTGTGGCAGCTCCAATACACCTTTATCGACTTGACGCTGCATGTTTTTCTCAATACGATTTATTGCCGCCACAAGGGCTTCTTGATTCAAATCTACCAGATTTACTTCAAATCCATATTGGGCAAAACAATGCGCTATCCCATTTCCCATAGTCCCCGACCCAATAACAGTGATGTTCTTCATATGCGTGTTTTGCTCAAATATACACCAATCTTAAGGGAACAAAGTAGGTTTTATTTTTTTTTCCTCCTTGGGAAAGAAACGACTATTCTTGATGTATGCAGGAAATTCCTTATCTTATGGTAATGAAACGCGAACGGCTAAAAATGTCTTTTCTGGCAGAACCTACCGATGCAAACTACCGCGGAAATGTACACGGGGGAAAAGTAATGAAATGGATTGATGAAATTGGGTATGCCCTTGCCGTACAACATGCAGGAAAGTACTGTGTAACCAAATTTGTTGATGATATTGAATTCTTAGAACCGATACATATTGGAGATTTGGTTCAGCTTAAAGCCAAAATCGTAAAAGTTGGAAATACTTCGGTTCGTATTCATGTGAATGTTACTAGCGAACATCTCATTGAAGGAACCAAAAAGAAAAATTGTGATTGTGATATCGTCTTTGTTTCCATAGACGAAAAGGGTAAAAAAGTTAACATTAAAAAATAGAACTATTATGATTTGGATTTATCGCCTATGTATTGTCCTGCTTTCAGGAACCATCTTTAATGTCTGGTTTTTTAGATTCAATAAAGCTACGGCCTATCGAGGAGGAGAGGCTAGCACGCTAAAAGAGGAATTTATCGTTTACGGCTTAGAAGGCCCTATGATTTATCTTATCGGGGGGGTTAAACTTTTGGCATGTGCGTTATTGCTTTTAGGCTTGCGTTTTAAAGCCTTGGTACGCCCTGCGGTCATAACCCTCATCATATTAATGTTGGGTGCCTTAGCGATGCACGCTAAAGTAGGGGATCCCTTAATGCGTTCGCTCCCGGCAGCCCTACTGTTAGGTCTTGGCAGTACCATCTTCTATTTGGATCGAAAAGTTTAGGTTTCGCTAACATAAAATCCTGTCTAGGGCTGTATTTTTGTATTCATAAAACAACTGAAGATGGATTTTTTTGAACGCTTAACCCCTTTTTCTCCCTCTCCTGAAAGAAAAGAAATATTAATGCCATTGGTGGCGCACATTCGCCAACTGCAACAAGAAAATAAGGCGGTTCAACTCAACTTTATTTGTACGCATAATTCTAGAAGAAGTCAGCTTTCCCAACTTTTAGCAAAAGTTATGGCAGAGCATTACAGTATTGAAATTGAAACCTTTTCTGGGGGAGTAGAAGTGACCGCTTGTAATGAAAGGGTAATTCATTGCCTTGAACGTCTGGGATTTAGTATTCAAACAGCGGGAGAAAAAAACAATCCGCACTATACTATAGGATGGGGGAGCAACGTTTTCTCCGTTTTATTTTCCAAAATGTACGATGACCCCACCAACCCTAAAGAAAATTTTGTCGCCGTAATGACCTGTGACCATGCCGATAAAAACTGTCCTTTTATCCCCGGGGCTGATTTGCGTATCCCTATTCGATATACCGACCCAAAAGCCTTTGACGACACCCCTGATGAAAGCAAGGCGTACTTAAATAAAGCCCTAGAGATTGGGCAAGAAATGAAATTTGTGTTCGAGCAATTATCCCAGAAAAAATGAAAAAATACGGTTTAATTTTACTTCTTTTTTGGCAATGCGCCCCAGAAGAGAAGTGCGGGAATATCATTGACAAAGTAATTATCAATGGCAACTATTACTTTATCCTAAATGCCGCCAATAGTGTTTTTGTCGGAACATCTGATGACTTAACCAGCTATTTGCCAGACGGAGCGGTCAGCGGACAAGTAACCGAAGCGGTGTACAATAAATTTAGTGTAGGCGAAGAATACTGTCAATGATTTCCTAAAGGTATTCTAGCATCCATTCATAGGTTTCATTGAGAAAATCATAATAATGTGCGTTAAAGCCTTCTTCTGTCCTAAATGCCTTTATATAAAAAGCACTTACAGGAACCTTTAGGGTTGTTGTACGCGTTTTTGCAGTATTGACAAGGGTCACCTGGATTGATATCCCGTCTGAGATATATGGGTTTTGCTGTAGCCGAATCAAAACGTATTTAAGCACTTCCAAAGGCCACTCTTGTGCGTGAAAACTCAAGTTGATTTGATCTAATTCTTCTTGTACAGAAGCAAAAGCCAGATCAGAGGTAAGGGTAAGTTTGTAAGGAGCAAGATTAATTTGTGCCGAAGAACTTACCCCCATAAAAAACAATACAACGACAAGGTGTTTTTTCATAGACTTCAGATATGGAAACTAAAATTACTCGTTTTTTAGAAATTCTAAAAACACCTCTACCATTTCGGTAGAGCTCATTTCTACATGATAGGCGCTTGGGTGCTCCACTAAAAATAAAAATAGATTTTCAGCCAAATGCTGGTCCATCCCCAACTGAACTTCTGCAGCAAGAAATTCATTTAATTGTTGCCGAAAAACAGGCCAGATTTCGTGTATTGAAGCATAGCCATGCAAGGTCTCGTAATGCTGCATAAGGTCTAACTGAGTATTGCATGCCCATTGAATTTTCTTCGCGAGCTGTGTGTGCGTTTCTTGACCCATATTAATAGGTAAGGTAAAGCCAGCCTTCAAGAATCTGACCTTGCTCATTTAAACGAATACGATAGTAATAAGACCCTGGGGCCAATAACTGACCGGTTTTCTCATAAATTCCCGCCCAATCGTTCTGATAATTTATGGCCCTATACACTTCTTGACCATTGCGGTTATAAATTTTTACTTCAGCATTCGGATACTGATCCAAGTTTACAATTTGCCAGGTTGCCTCAGGACCATTTACTCCAGGGGTCACCACTTCAGAAATAAAGACATCGACATCTGTAAACCCATCGCCATTGGCATCCGGATCTATAGCATCGGGGATAAAATCTCCATCTTGATCGGGTGGAGTGCTTTCTGCATCCAAAGGATCCGAATTGAATTGTTCTTCAATCGCATCACTGTAGCCATCATTATCGTCATCTAAATCCGTAGTGTTTCCGATTCCGTCTAGATCTGTATCTATGGATTCATTGGGATTATTCGGGAAAGCATCTTCACTATCAGGTGTACCGTCATTGTCGTCATCGGTGTCGGCATTATCTCCAATCCCATCGTTATCATTATCGGAAGACTCCGTAGGATCTAGCGGGAAAGCATCTAAAATTACGGTTACTTCATCATCGGAAATAAGATCAAACGAGGTTTGAATTTCCACATCATTAACCCCATCATTGTCGTCATCTGGGTCCGCGTTATTGCCAATACCATCCCCGTCGGTATCAACACTTTCTGAAGCATCTAAAGGGAAATCATCTTCATCGTCTGGGATTCCATCGCCATCATCGTCTTCATCTTGATTATCGGGTGTCCCATCCTCATCCGTGTCGTATTGTTCATTCGGGTCTAAAGGATATTCATCCACATTGTCATTTACCCCATCCCCATCGGTATCTTCATCCAACGGGTTGGTGCCCAGTGCCGCTTCTTCAAGATCAGAAAGAGAGTCTCCGTCGTCGTCGGTGTCAGCATTGTCCCCTATTCCGTCTCCGTCGGTATCTGTTGTTTCATTAGGATCTAGAGGGAAAGCGTCTCCCCCGTCTAATGCACCGTCTCCGTCTGTATCCGAATCTAAAGGATCTGTCCCTGCGGTAGCTTCTTCTCCATCGTTGAGGCCATCATCGTCACTGTCAGCATCCAACGGATCAGTACCATTGTTCGTTTCGTCTGTGTCTGATACGCCATCGTTATCATCATCCGTGTCGGCATTATCTCCAATACCGTCAAGATCATTGTCCTCACTTTCTGAAGCATCCAATGGGAAAGCATCATCGCCATCCAAAACGCCATC
>WTJB01000132.1:0-1744 GCA_011526335.1 Candidatus Arcticimaribacter sp. | reverse complement strand
GCGTCTAGCGGGAAGTCATCATCACCATCCAAAGCCCCATCTCCATCGGTGTCAGGATTTAAAGGATCTGTTCCTAGGGTGTCTTCCTCTCCGTCATTTAATCCGTCATCATCACTATCGGCATCCAACGGATCCGTACCATTACTAATTTCGTCAGTGTCTAAAATACCATCATTGTCATCGTCAGTATCGGCATTGTCTCCTATACCGTCACCATCTGTATCTGTACTTTCATTAGGGTCTAAAGGGAAATCGTCGTCACCATCTAAAATACCGTCATCATCGGTATCTGGATCTAAGGGATCTGTTCCTCGATCTCCTTCTTCCCCGTCACTAGAATTATCATCTTCTGTATCTGTATCCATAGGATCTGTGCCTAGATTGGCTTCTTCCCCATCATTAAGTCCATCATCATCCGAATCGGGATCAAGTGGATCTGTTCCGTCTAAACCTTCTTGCGTATCTGAAACACCATCTCCGTCATCGTCAGTGTCTGCGTTATTTCCGATACCGTCTCCATCGGTATCCGTATCTTCATTTGGATCCAATGGGAAGGCATCATTGAGATCGGAAGTCCCGTCGCCATCGGTATCTTCGTCTAGCGGATCTGTCCCTAAGCCTTTTTCCTGTCCATCGTTTAGACCGTCATCATCGCTGTCTGCGTCTAAAGGATCTGTTCCATCTAGCCCTTCTTGTGTATCTGGGACTCCGTCATTATCATCATCTGAATCGCTACTGTCAGGAATACCATCGCCGTCTGTATCTGTCCCTCCATTGGCATCAAGGGGAGAAGCATCTGCTCCGTCTAGAATGCCATCGTCATCCGTATCGGAATCCAATGGGTTGGTATTGGCTATAATTTCATCGCCATCATCTAAACCATCATTGTCACTATCGGCATCCAAAGGATCTGTTCCATCTGAGCCTTCTTGAGCATCCGAAACGCCATCGCCATCATCGTCTGTATCGGCATTATTTCCTATCCCGTCGCCGTCAGTATCTATTGTTTCAGAAGCGTCTAAAGGAAGATCGTCTGAAACATCAGGGGTGCCATCGCCGTCATCATCCGTATCTGTTGCATCAGAAATACCGTCACCATCTGTGTCTGTAGGGGTGTCTGTTCCATCTAGAGGGTCTGAGCCTGCAGTATTTTCATCGGTATCTGTATAGCCATCGCCGTCGTCATCCGTATCGGCATTATTTCCTATTCCATCCCCATCCGTATCGGTATCTTCGGTAGCATCTAGCGGGAAATCATCACTCGTATCCGGAGTCCCATCCCCATCATCATCGTTGTCTGTTGCATCAGAAACCCCGTCACCATCGGTATCCGTAGGGGTATCCGTTCCATCTAAAGGATCCGTTCCTGCATTGATTTCATCCGTATCGGTATAGCCATCGCCGTCATCATCGGTATCGGCGTTGTCTCCAGTTCCGTCCCCATCCGTATCCGTGTCTTCTGTAGCGTCTAGCGGGAAAGCATCACTTCCGTCTAAAGTCCCGTCTCCATCATCATCCGTATCCGCATTATTTCCTGTCCCATCGCCATCGGTATCGGTGTCTTCTGCTGGATCTAATGGGAAAGCATCACTTGTATCAGGGGTTCCATCCCCGTCATCATCCGTATCTGCATTGTTCCCTATTCCATCCCCGTCCGTATCGGTGTCTTCTGTTGCATCGAGTGGGAAGGCATCACTTCCGTCTAAAGTCCCGTCTCCATCATCATCCGTATCCGCATTATTTC
>WTJB01000102.1 GCA_011526335.1 Candidatus Arcticimaribacter sp. | reverse complement strand
ACGCGTTCACAGATTAGCAATCTGCTGCATTACCACTCTGCCACCTCTCCATTCCCATATTTATGGGTTGCAAATGTACTTCTAAGAAAATTATTAAACAATAGTTTTTTCTAATTATCTCGCTTTTATTCTGGATATTCAATCCTTAAATGATAGATGTCAATCAATTTATGGATCAATACTTTTTTAACCGTCTCAATTTCAGCCAATGTGATGTTTGACTGTACAAATTGCGCCTCCTCCAATTGACGATCGATTATTTGTATAACAAAGCGTTTTAATGAAGCTACCGTAGGCTCTTTTAAACTTTTAGAGGCCGCCTCTACCGCATCAGCCATCATCAAAATTGCTGTTTCTTTAGAAAAGGGTTTAGGCCCTTTGTAGTAAAATTCATCCGCCGAAATTTCGGGTGTAGCTTCCTGCGCTTTTTTCAAAAAATAATACACCGAAGAGGTGCCGTGATGGGTACGTATAAAGTCTATTACACGATCTGGGAGGTTATATTTTTTTGCAATTTCTATACCGTCCAAGACGTGTTGGATGATGATTTTTGCACTCTCTAAGGGCTCTAATTCGTCATGAGGAGAAACCCGCCCGCGCTGATTTTCTGAAAAATAGGTTGGGTTTTTTATTTTTCCTACATCATGATACAAAGCCCCCACGCGTGTCAATAACACATTGGCATTTATAGAGGCTGCAGCAGCTTCTGCGAGATTCGCCACCTGTAAGGCATGATGAAACGTACCGGGGGCTTTGTTCGATAGTTCAACCAATAAAGGCGAATGGGTATCCGACAGTTCCAAAAGAGATATATCCGAATCCAATTGAAAGAGTTTCTCGTAGAGATAAATCAACGGTTGCACAAAGAGGGTCAACAATCCATTTATAAAAAACAAACCTAAAGTAGAAAACGGAAAAGCCGTTACACCCCCTTCTTGTAGCACATAAAAAGCAAAATAGCCAATCAAGTACACCCCAGTGATTTGTACAACAGAAATAAACAAATTGGCTCTTTTATACAATTCTGATACCCCGAGTATGGTGACAATCCCAGCTAGAATTTGCAAAACGACATACTCAAAAGGCTTGGGGGCAAAAAGTCCCACCAAGAGCACAGAGAGCACGTGGACAAACAAACCCAAACGCGCATCAAAAAAAGCTTTTGTAATTAGTGGAAAAATACAAATGGGAAGTATGTACAAGTAGGTAGCATTAAACTTTATTATACTTGTACTTAGCAGTACCATCAAGAGTAAATTCAGCACTACAAAGGTCATTTTTGTATTGTTTTCGAAAACCTCAATTCTATAGGTATAGATAAACAAAAACAGCATCCCCAACATTAACGCCACAATAAGGGATTGACCAAGGGTTATCCAAAAGAGGTTTTGATCAGATAATCCGGAAGCAGAGTACCGTTGTTTCAGGGAATTTAGTTTTTGATAGATGACCTCATCAATAACTTCTCCTTGTTTTACAATAAGTTCGCCTGTGGTAATCAAGTCCTTTGTGGAAGAAATTTTGGAATACGACTCGGCTAAAACACTTTCTGACAAACGCTGGTTATAGCTAAGATTGGGTTCTAAAATCTCAAAAAATAGCTGATAATAAGCGTTTTCCTGCCGTTCATATTTTGCGTTTAGATTTTGAGATAAATAGTCCGAAAGCTGATTGAGATCAAACAATTCGTCAAAACTGTATTGCTCCTCCACGGTAGATTTTATGACCCCCTCGCTATTTCCGCCACGATGGGTATAATTAGGCGGCAGTATTCCAATGCTGTAAATGGCCGTCAAATGCTGCATCCCATAATCGAAAAATGTTTTGTAGCGCTTTGAGCTTTGCGGATAAGCAAAATAATTTTGAAAGCGTTGGGTATATAGCTTCTTTACCTTTTCTTCGGTCTGTGTATCGAAGGTAAAATAAACCAAGGATTGTTCTTGAGCTTGCTTTCGTTCGAGTTGTAATTCAGCTTCGGTTTTGATCAACGAAAAATCAAAGGGGGCATACAAGTTGGGATAGTCCCAAGTTTTTGCCCGCTGGATGTCATACTTAAACTGCCCTGCACGTGGTAAAACATATACAATACTACACCCACAAAAAATAAAAATTCCGAGCTTATAGAGCAGGGATTGTTGGTTGATGATAAAAGAAAAAAGTGTTTTCATAAACCTGTTGGTAGGGGATAAAAAAAATAGGGTACCCTCAAGTAAAGGTAAGAATGTTTTTTTTACTCAGAGAAGCTAGCCCTCACTTCATTTTGCTTATTTTTGGGGGCAAATCATTATGCAATTAGATTGAGATACGGTGTTTGTCCTTTAGGTATTGTTCCCCTTAGAAGTGAAGCTTCGCATAAAAGCGAGCAACGATCTCAATTGCTTTACGGGGATTTTTTTAAGATCATAGACCACAGGAAAGAGTGGTTTAAGATAAGAACCCAATGGGACAGTTATGAGGGTTGGGTTTCGTGGAATCAGATCCAAGAGATTACCGAAGAGGACTTTAAGCAGTTAAAACAAACCACCCCTATACACAGCACAAACTTGCTGGACTTTATCAGCAATGAGAAAAAAGAACTTTTCCCCATTCCGTTGGGAAGTGATTTACGGGCGCTAAGCTTATTGGATCATCATTTTGATGGTCAACGGGCTACCGCAGAGAAAATACGCGAAAACCTATTGACTACCGCCTATCAATATTTAAATGCACCCTATTTATGGGGAGGAAAATCTCCTACGGGGATAGATTGTTCTGGTCTTAGTCAAATGGTGTATAAAATCAACGGCATTGCCTTACCCCGCGATGCCTACCAACAGGCAGAGGTAGGCGCTACTCTGAGTTTTATAGAAGAAAGCCAACCCGGAGACTTAGCCTTTTTTGATGACAAGGAAGGAAAAATCATTCATGTGGGCATACTGCTGCCCAACCATTTTATTCTTCACGCCCATGGACAGGTGCGTATCGATCGTATCGATCAAACAGGAATTTTTAGTTCGGACCGGAAAGGACACTCGCACCAGTTGCGCTTGATAAAATCAATCCTATAAAAAAACCCTCTAAAAAGAGGGTTTTTTAGTGCTATTAAAAGAGAGGATTACTCTAACAATTTTTTCATTTCAGCATAACCTTCCATGTTATCTAAAGTATAATAGATATTCATTAAGGTTTTTACAGCTTCTTGATTACCGCTGTCTAATTCTACTAATTTCTGAAGAATCGGCACACATTCTTTGTAAAGACCTTCTCTTTCTTTTTTAAGCTCCTCATACTTCATTTCGTCTGCACGAGATCTACCTAAGGAATTCATCTTTTCTACTAGCGCAGGTTCTGCTTCTAAAATTAATGCTACCAAGTTCAGGTAGGCTTCCTGCATATTGGGATCTAGTTCTATGGCTTTTTCATAGTAAGAACGCGCCTGTGCAGCATCTTCTGTCACTACACCAAGGTTGTAATATAGGGTAGGATTGTTAGGATCTTGCGCAATGGCTTGTTCCATCAATTCACTAAAACGATCTTTCTCGCCTAACTGTATGTAAAGGTTTGCCTCAGTAAGGATCAACCCTAGGTCATCAGGATTTTCTGCACGGGCTTCTTTTACAGCGGCAATAGCTTCTTCCTTCTTATCCAGCTGGGTGTAGATCAAAGCAATATTTTTTACAATTTCAGGAAACTTAGACTCGGTATCCTGAGATCTTGCATTGGTGTAGTCTTTCGACTTACTCAAAAATGTAAATTCAGTTTCAGTAACCTCACGTTCCTCGTTGGTCTTTACATCTGTGACAAAATACTGGGTAGTAATCCCTGAATATTTGATCGCTTTTAACTCTTTGTAGTAATCTAATGCGACGTCATAGGTACCCGAATTTACAGCATTTGAAGCAGCATAATAGAGATAATCTACATTTGCTTTTTTGTCTAGTTTATACGCCAGATATAGAAGATTCGAAGATTCAAGGAAAGCCTCTGTCTCAGACAGGGTAATGGCTTGGTTAACAAGATCTGCAGTTAATGCTTGACTTTCTTGGCTTACTAAATCGGCATTGGCCTTTTTTTCCTTTGCAAGACCCAATTGGTCAAAAGCTAAACTATAATTTTTCTCCGCACGTGCTACTTGCGCATTTAGAAGATAGTATTGTGCAGAAATCTTGGCTTCTGCCCCCTCCAACAAAGCTTTGTTGGTATCTAAACTTGCTCTTGCTTCAGATATTTTCTGGGATTTATATAGTTTTTGAGCAAGCTTTAATTCTTTCTTTTGGGCGAAAGAAAAGCTTACGGTCAATACCAAAAATAATTGTAATAGATGTTTCATTTTATTGTGTTAATTTATGTAGTAGTATTCAATCTTAGTGCCAAAACTTATTCGGTTGTTGCTTCGGGCGTGTTTTCTTCATCCGATTCCTCAATAGATTCATCGTTTTTCATCACTTTAGCCACCGCCGCGATGGTGTCATCCCCTTTTAAGTTAATGAGCTTGACCCCTTGTGTGGCTCTCCCCATAACGCGGAGACTATCGACGCTCATCCGGATGGCTATTCCAGATTTATTGATGATCATCAAATCGTCTTCATCGCTTACGTTTTTAATGGCGACTAGTTCTCCGGTTTTATCGGTAACAGAAATGGTTTTCACCCCTTTTCCTCCACGGTTGGTGATACGATAATCTTCTAAGCTCGAGCGTTTACCATACCCATTTTCAGAGACGACAAGTATATCTGTAGAGGGGTCACTTACAGCAACCATCCCAACCACTTCGTCTTGATCATGCGCCAGACTTATACCACGAACTCCGGAGGCTCCACGTCCCATAGGACGGGTTTTGTTTTCCTCAAAACGGATGGATTTTCCAGATTTCACTGCCAGCAAAATTTGACTTTCTCCATTGGTGAGTTTTGCTTCTAGTAGTTCATCTCCGTCTTTGATCGTGATGGCGTTAATACCATTAGCACGTGGCCTTGAATATTGTTCCAAAGAGGTTTTCTTTACCTGTCCCTTTTTGGTGGCCATGATTACATAATGATTATCAATGTACTTCTGATCCTTTAAATCTTGGGTGTTGATAAACGCCTTTACCTTATCATCTTGTTCAATGTTGATCAAATTTTGGATGGCACGACCTTTGGCTGTTTTTGATCCCTCAGGGATTTCGTAAACACGCATCCAAAAACACTTTCCTTTTTGGGTAAAAAACAACATGTATTGATGGTTGGTCCCCACAAAAAGATGTTCCAAGAAATCTTCGTTTCTCGTGGTTGACGCTTTTTGGCCAACCCCTCCTCTATTTTGGGTTTTATATTCCGAAAGTGGAGTACGCTTTATATATCCTGCGTGAGAAATGGTAATGACCACTTTTTCGTTCGGGATCATATCTTCGATGCTAAAGTTTCCTCCAGCGTACTCAATGACAGAGCGGCGCTCATCCCCATATTTGGCCTTGATTTCTTCCAGCTCTTCTTTGATGATGTCCATACGACGATCTTTCTTGTCAAGAATGTCCTTTAAATCTGCAATCGTTTTGACCAATTCATCGTATTCTGCGCGAAGTTTATCTTGCTCAAGTCCTGTTAACTGACGAAGTCGCATTTCTACAATGGCCTTGGCCTGTACTTCGGTCAATTTAAAGTTCTCGATCAGTTTGTTTCTTGCTTCCTCAGGATTAGAAGAAGAACGAATGAGAGCAATTACTTTATCGATATTATCGGATGCAATAATCAGCCCTTCTAAGATGTGCGCACGGTCTTCGGCTTTCTTTAATTCGAATTTTGTTCTTCGAACGACTACGTCATGACGGTGCTCAACAAAATGATAAATCATTTCTTTCAGATTCAATAACTGCGGACGTCCTTTTACCAAGGCGATGTTATTTACGCTAAAAGAAGATTGTAATTGGGTGTATTTATAGAGTTTATTTAAAACAATGTTGGGAATAGCATCGCGCTTAAGGATGTAAACAATACGCATTCCTTTACGATCAGACTCGTCTCGAATGTTCGAAATTCCATCAATTTTCTTATCGTTGATGAGTTCGGCTGTTTTACGAATCATTTCCGCTTTGTTGACCTGATAGGGAATTTCAGTAACAATAATGCATTCACGGCCTTGAACCTCTTCAATATTTGCTTTGGCTCTAAGGACTACACGCCCCCTACCGGTATGGAATGCTTCTTTTACGCCATCGTATCCATAGATTGTTCCTCCTGTAGGGAAATCTGGGGCTTTGATGTGTTGCATCAACCCATCAATGTCGATATCGTTATGGTTGATGTAGGCAACCGTACCGTTGATTACCTCTGTCAGGTTATGCGGAGGCATGTTGGTCGCCATCCCTACTGCAATCCCAGAGGTTCCATTGATCAAAAGATTTGGAATCCTTGTGGGGAGTACTGTAGGCTCTTTTAAGGTGTCGTCAAAATTCAACTGATGATCTACTGTATCTTTATCGATGTCGGCCAGAAGATCTTCAGACATTTTTTGCATACGCGCTTCGGTATAACGCATTGCTGCTGGGCTATCGCCATCAATAGATCCGAAGTTTCCTTGACCATCTACCAATAGATAGCGCAAACTCCACTCCTGCGCCATACGCACCATGGTATCGTAAACCGAAGTATCGCCATGGGGATGGTACTTTCCTAAAACCTCTCCTACAATCCTTGCAGATTTCTTGTAGGCCGTTGAAGAACGTATCCCTAATTCATGCATTCCAAAAAGAACCCGTCGGTGTACGGGCTTTAAACCATCACGAACATCGGGCAAGGCACGTGACACAATGACAGACATTGAATAATCAATGTAAGCGGATTTCATTTCATCCTCAATGTTGATTGGGATGAGCTTTTCTCCATCAGCCATATCTAAAATTTCATTTTTATACTATCAGCTAAAATATGTATTAAATCCCCAAATTCCACCCAAGAAATGCTTTTTTGTACTCGATTTATCAACATTTTTAGGGTAAAATATTTCGCAAAAAATTCCGGATAACTACTTTGATTTTAACGCTTTTTTTTGTCTATTAGCTATAGCATTGATTATTAGTGGAACGATTGTTGAACGAAAGAGCTAAAGAAAAGAAAATATGGATGATAATTTCTCACCCCGCGTAAAAGATGTTATATCGTACAGCAAGGAGGAAGCCTTGCGATTAGGACATGACTATATTGGCACAGAGCATTTGATGTTGGGAATCATCAGAGATGGAGGCGGCAAAGCCATTTCTATCTTAAACGCCATGGAGGTTGACCTTGAAAATTTAAAACGGAAAGTAGAAATCCTAAACCCTGCTGTCTTAGACAACAGCCGTTTGGAGCATACCAAAAAAAATCTTCACCTTTCTAGACAAGCTGAAAGAGCACTAAAAACCACCTTTTTAGAAGCGAAACTTTTTCAAAGTGATCTGATC
>WTJB01000231.1 GCA_011526335.1 Candidatus Arcticimaribacter sp. | reverse complement strand
TTAATTCAGAATTCACTGTCATAAATTCAAAACCGTCTGCTTCTAATTGCTTCCCAA
Source organism: Candidatus Arcticimaribacter sp. (assembly GCA_011526335.1). GTDB lineage: Bacteria > Bacteroidota > Bacteroidia > Flavobacteriales > Flavobacteriaceae > Arcticimaribacter. The sequence continues at coordinate 7,347 of WTJB01000231.1, read as the reverse complement.
CTATTTCCATAGCCGTATTGTGTAGTTCTTGTTCTCCTAGCATATTTAAAAATAAAAAAAGGTGGTCATATGACCACCTTTTAACGAAAGTTTACCCTCCGAAATCGTCAAAACGAACATTTTCAGGAGGAATTCCAAAGTCATCGGCCATTTTTTCGACCGCTTGATTCATCAACGGAGGACCACAGAAGTATACTTCTATGTCTTCAGGTGCTTCGTGTGTAGATAAATAATTATCGATTACAACTTGATGGACAAATCCTTTAAATCCATCGCCTTCACCGTCTAAACCGTCTTTCACTTTCCAATTGTCTTCTTCTAAAGGCTCTGAAAGCGCCACATAGAACTTAAAGTTTGGATAATCTTTTTCCAAGGCTCTAAAGTGTTCTAAGTAGAATAATTCTCGCTTAGAGCGACCTCCGTACCAGAAGGTTACTTTTCTTCCCGTTTTTATTGTACGGAAAAGCTCGTATAGGTGCGAACGCATGGGAGCCATTCCAGCTCCTCCTCCTACGTAAAGCATTTCAGCATCAGACTCATTGATGAAAAATTCACCAAAAGGACCCGAGATGGTTACTTTATCTCCTGGTTTTTTAGAGAAGATATACGAAGAGGCTATCCCAGGGTTTACATCCATCCAGCCGTTCTTTGCGCGGTCCCATGGTGGGGTAGCAATACGAACGTTAAGCATGATTTCGCGTCCTTCTGCAGGATAAGAAGCCATGGAGTAGGCTCTTTCCACAGACTCGGGATTTTTCATCACCAAAGGCCATAGGTTAAAGTTATCCCATTCCATTTTAAACTTCTCTTTTTCGCCCGGATGTTCTTCTGGGTGCGCAGAGATATCTATGTCTTCGTATTTTACTTCACATTGAGGAATTTCTATCTGTATATATCCTCCTGCTTTGTAGTCCATTTCTTCTGGAAGCTCTACCACAAATTCTTTGATAAAAGAGGCAACATTCCAGTTACGCACCACAGTAGCTTCCCACTTTTTGATTCCAAATACTTCTTCGGGTACTTGGATCACCATGTTTTCTTTTACCTTCACTTGGCAACCTAAACGCCAGCCTTCGGCAATTTCCTTACGTGAAAAGTGAGGCTTTTCTGTGGGAAGAATTTCTCCTCCTCCTTCAATGACCTGACATTTACACTGGATACATGTTCCCCCTCCACCACAGGCAGATGGTAAAAATATTTTGTTGTTCCCAAGAGTGTTGAGTAACGTACTCCCAGAGGATACTTCGACGTTATTTTCTCCGTTGATCAAAAGAGAGACCGGTCCAGAGGGCAATAACTTTGCTTTAGCACCCAACAACATTGCAACCAATAAAAAGATGATGCCTAAAAAGACAACTACACTTGCTAAAATAATCGTATAATCCATACTGATAATTATAATTTAATTCCCATAAAGCTCATAAACCCAATGGCCATGAGTCCTGTAATAATAAAGGTAATTCCTAAACCTCTAAGGGGTGCAGGAACGTTAGAGTAGGTGATTTTCTCACGGATAGCCGCAATAGCGATAATGGCTAAAAACCAACCAATTCCCGAGCCGAAACCGTAGACAGCAGACTCTCCTACACCTGCAAAGTCTTTTTGCTGCATAAAGAGCGATCCTCCCAAGATAGCGCAGTTTACCGCAATTAGGGGTAAGAAAATCCCTAAGGCACCGTAAAGTGCAGGGGCAAACTTTTCTACAATCATTTCTACCAATTGCACCATAGAGGCGATCACGGCAATAAACATGATAAAACTTAAAAAGCTAAGATCCAAAGCCGCGTATTCTGCACCTAACCAAGCCAAAGCACCAGGCTTTAGCAAGTAGCTGTCTAATAAAAAGTTGATGGGTACGGTAATGGCAAGTACAAAGATTACGGCTAAACCTAACCCTACAGCTGTCTTTACCGTTTTTGATACCGCCAAATAAGAACACATCCCTAAGAAATAGGCGAAAATCATGTTCTCTATAAATATACTTTTGACAAATAAGTTAACGTATGTTTCCATTCCTTAGTTTTTTTCAATGAGTTTACGGTTTCGCGCACGTTGAAACCAAATGAATACACCTACTGTGATTAATGCCATTGGCGAAAGCAACATCAAGCCGTTGTTCTCATAGCCCATAGCATAAAGACTATCGGGAATTACTTGATAACCCAATAACTTTCCTGAGCCGAGCAATTCGCGGAAGAAAGCGACCACGATAAGAATAAATCCATACCCTGCTGCATTCCCGATACCGTCTAAGAAAGATTTCCATACGCCATTGCCTAAAGCAAAAGCTTCAAGACGTCCCATCACGATACAGTTGGTAATGATCAGTCCAATAAAGATGGACAACTCTTTGTAAACGTCATAGGCGAAGGCTTTCAAAATTTGATCAACCAAGACCACCATAGCAGCTACAACAACCAACTGAACAATGATACGAATTCGGTTAGGGATTAAATTTCTGAGTAAAGAAATGATAACGTTACTTGCTGCCATTACAGCCATAACTGAAATACTCATCACAATGGCAGGCTTAAGCTGCACCGTAATGGCTAGGGCAGAGCAAATCCCCAATACTTGAACCGTAATTGGGTTATTGTCATCCATAGGATCAGAAAGAAGAGCTCTATTCTTTTTGGAAAAAAGTGGCTCTTTTTCCTTGTTTACAAAAAGCAGCATTGGCTTCTTTTTAGCGTTTTGTGTTGCCATAGGTTTAATTTTGATATGCAATTGGTTCCGCTTCTTCGGTAACAGCCTCAATTTCTTCCATTCCTTCGGGTGCTGTTACTTCTTCTTTATTTGCGTCTAAGGTATTTTTAAAATAAGGCGTGTAGTGTGCTAATCGCTCGCTAATCATGGCGGTAACGCCGTCCCCAGTAATGGTCGCTCCAGAGATAGCATCTACTTCATGATCCATCTTATCGTTCCCTTGTGGATCATTGTTGGTTTTAGATACGTTAATTCCGACCAATGCGCCAGCATCGTCAAAAATACGTTCGCCTACAAAACGATCCTGAAACCAAGCTTGGGTAATTTCTGCTCCCAAACCAGCGGTTTCTCCTTTGTGATCAAACACCACACCTTTGATGGTTGATAGATCTTTTTCGAGGGCCATATACCCCCAAATGGCATCCCATAAACCTGCTCCGCGCAGCGGTACGATATAATAGGTATCGGCCTCTACTTCGGCTACATAAAGTGGAAAACGTTGTTGATCAACGGGTTTCTTGGTTTCTGTTGCCAATTGAATTTTAAACGCATCTACACTAGCATCAGTACTCCCATCAAGGGTGAGGGATAATTGCTCTGTGATGTATTTGTTATACAAAGTCTCTGCCTGGTCACGGTCGGTTTGAATTCCGATGGTAGACAAAATATTTTGCATTTGCTCTTTTCGAACATTTTCGTTTTGCTTGTCTTTTAGGGCTGTTGCAGTAAACGCCAAGGAAGAGGCAACCACAAAAACCATAATGGCAGCGAAAAGAAAAGTGTATAAATTACTATCTCTGTTCATGTTTATGCTGTTTTAAGTTGTGCCGCAGCCCAACGTTTTTTTCTTTTATTGATGTTCGCCTCTACTACGTAGTGATCAATGGTTGGTGCAAATACATTCATCAACAATATGGCCAACATCACACCTTCTGGATAAGCTGGATTAAAGACACGGATAAGGATACAGAAAATACCGATTAAAAATCCATAAATCCATTTCCCTTTATTGGTCTGCGCTCCCGATACAGGGTCCGTTGCCATAAATACGATTCCAAAAGCAAAACCACCTACCACTAAGTGATTCATCCAATCAAAACTCATCAAGGCATTGGCACTCCACAGGTTAAATAAGAAGCCCATGATGGCTGCGCCTGCAATACCGCCGAAGATGATACGCCAGCTGCCTACACCTGTAATGATGAGTATAGCAGCACCTACTAATACCCATAAGGTAGAAGTTTCTGCAATGGATCCGGGAATGGCTCCGTTAAACATTTCCATAAAAGAATAACTTACATCGTTGCCGGCTGCAAGGCTTCCTAAAATGGTTTCTCCAGAAATACCATCGTAATTGGATGCTTCAGAGACCCATACTTTGTTCCCCGACATGTAAGTGGGGTAGGCAAAGAAAGCAAAAGCTCTAGCCGTTAGTGCTGGATTTAAGATGTTCATCCCAGTACCGCCAAAAGCTTCTTTGGCAATAAGTACAGCAAAAGCAACAGAGATGGCTACCATCCATAGAGGAATGTCAACCGGCATAATCATAGGGATTAACAAGCCTGTGACAAGATAGCCTTCGTTTACTTCATGCCCTCTATAGATAGCGAAAATAAATTCAATCGTAAGCCCTACGATGTAGGATACGGCAATCATGGGTACAATTTTCCAAGACCCGTGGATAAAGGCATCCAAAAATGTAAAGGCTTCTCCGGTCTGGATATAATATTGGTACCCGGTGTTGTATATACCGTAAATAAGTGCCGGTAACAAGGCGATAATGACCGTTACCATGGTACGTTTTAAATCTACCGCATCGCGAATGTGTGCTCCTTTTTTGGTTGTGTGATTAGGTACAAACAAAAAAGTATCAAAAGCATTTACAGCTGGAGCAAAACGCTCAAATTTCTCACCTTTACCAAAAGGCTTTTTGATGTTGTCTAGTGTTTTTCTTAAAAAATTCATAGTCCTGCGTTTATCCTTCTTCTTTTATCATTAATTCAATTCCAGTCTTTATGATTTCTTGGGCTTCTATTTTAGAAGTAGAAGAGAAATCAATCATTCCAAAATCCTCTGGTGCTACTTCATAAATACCCAGGGCTTCCATACGCTCGATATCCTCTATCATACAGGCTTTTAACAACTGCATGGGATAGATAGCCATTGGAAATACCTTTTCCATTTCCCCAGTAACCACAAGCGCTCTTTCTTCTCCGTTTAGGTTGGTATCTACTACGGCTTTCTTTTTGCTAAACAACCAAGAAAGCGACGTTTTCGAAAGGCTTGGAATTTTGTTATCTACAAACGGCAACCAACCAAACATACGGTAGTGGTTTCCTTCTGGAATGACCGAAAATAAGTTTTTATAAAATCCTAAATACCCGTCTGCAGAAACGGCATCGCCCGTAAGGACGTCTCCGCTGATGAGTCGGTTAGGTTGTGCATCATCAATATCGCTACCCGACAATAGTGCGTTTACAGAAGCACCAAGGGTTGCTTTAAAGTATTGTGGGTTTTTTACGGATGACCCTACAAGAGCTACGGTACGTTGCGCAGAATACTCCCCTGTCATAAAAAGAGCCCCTATATTCGCAACATCCTCTGGACCTACGACCCAGACCTTTTCGCCCATACTGATAGGATCTAAATGATGGATTTGCACCCCTACATTCCCTGCAGGATGTTTTCCTTTCACCCCTACAACATTGGCGTTTTGAATATTTTCAAACATTCCTTTAAAACTCGCATCTGCGGTAAGCGTAACGCCTTTATCACAAAGTTTTGATAATACATCTATCCCTTTCTGAAATTCTGCTTTGTTGTTTTTAAGCAAAAAGTCGTAATCTACTCCTAAAGGATCTGTTGCGAAAGCGGAAACAAATATCGCTTTGGGCTGATCCTCAGGTTGTGCGATAATATCGTAAGGACGCTGCTTGATAAAAGGCCATGCACCGCTGGTCAATAAAATTTCTTTTACGCCTTCGGCATCCAAACTAGACAATTCAGGAATTTCGTGTTTTACAGCTTCTCCTGATCCGTCTGCTGTTATGACAACTTCTAAGATTTTTCTTTTAGCACCACGAACAATAGCAGTAAGTTCTCCGGCTACTGGCGAGACAAAATGTACCCGCGGATTGCTTTTCGAAAAAAATAAGGGTGTTCCTTTTTGAACACGCTCGCCTTCTTTGGCAATCATCTTTGGAGTCATGGAAAAAAAATCGTCCGGCTTTAGCGCAAATGTTTTTGACTCAGGTAGGTCTACCAGAATCTTATTGGCTTCTCCCTCAAGGTTAAGATTGGCACCCTGTGAGATACGAATGTCTTTGGACATAGTATAGAAATGTTTAATTCTAAAAATTCACACAAATTTACTAATTAATCCTGTCTCAATAAAAGCAAGAATTGGGTAATTTCGGCTATTTATAATGAATCTAAATAACTTGTTTAACCTTAAAAATGAGCATACGAAAACCCTACTTTCATTCGTTTAAAGAGTGATTTAAAATCGTTATGTTGAACGCATTGACCAGATACATCTTTACAGCCCTTATTTTACAGGTCTTTCAAGCATATGCCCAAATAGCTGAGGAAAAAACCTTAGGGGATCACCTGAGAACAATTTCCTTTAAATGCCCCCAAAAAGAGGATCAATTTCCGATACTAAAATTAAACGAAACCATGGTGTTGGAATTTGACGACTTACTCGGCACCGACGAAGACTACTATTATAAAATTCAATATTTCAATTACGACTGGACACCTACGGTTTTGTTTAAAAACGAATACATAGACGGTTTTGACAACCAGCGCATTGATCAGTTTAACAGTTCCTATGGCACCTTACAACGTTATACACACTATCGCTTAGAACTTCCCAACAACAATACCCGGTTTAAAAAAGCAGGCAACTACCTTTTGGAAGTTTACAACCGTTATGACGAGTTGATGTTCTCGCGAAAGTTTTTGGTCATACAACCCCAAACAACCGTTCAGACCGGGGTATTTGCTTCCCGCGACATTCAAAATTTTAGCACCCATCAAACTCTACAATTTACCATTACCCCTTTGGGAATAAATCTACGCAACCCAGAAACAACCTTAAAAGTTGTACTGCTTCAAAACCATCAATGGGACAGTCAACTATTGGCACCTCCACCGCAGTACATCAGCAACAATCAGTTGGTGTACAGATACGACAAAGCTACTCAGTTCGAGGGAGGAAATGAATATTTCTTTCTGGACACCAAAGAATTGCGGGTAACCACGCCCAATATTCAATACACAGACAAACAAGAAATTTACCACACCTACCTCTTTACAGATTTACCCAGAAACCGAGCAGGATATACGTATTACCCGGACATCAATGGAGACTATGTTACCCAAACGCTGCAGGGCGAAGATCCCGCTATTGAAGCAGACTACAGCATTGTCTACTTCAGCCTTGCTCGACAGAAAGTGCTAGAAGAAGGCGATATTTACATCTATGGAAAGTTCAATAACTACGAACTCAACGAAGAAAACAAGATGATCTACAATCCCAAAACAGAAGTATACGAAGGGATTCTATTATTAAAACAGGGCTTTTACAACTATAAATATGTGCGCAAAAAAGAGGGGTTCTTGGATAAAGTAAGCATC
>WTJB01000025.1 GCA_011526335.1 Candidatus Arcticimaribacter sp. | reverse complement strand
CTTTAAACCCTTAACAAATTAGAACATAAATTTCATTAAAATGAGAAAATTATTCGTTGCCCTTGTAGCTAGCATTTTTATGGTAGGTTTTTCTGCCCATGCAAATACAATTGACGTACAAATTGAGAACATTCAAACGATTGTTCAGGATGAAGAAGCTGCAGCGCCTGCTGAATCTGCTTCGTTTACACAAGAACTGAAGACCCGTTTCATCGAAGGAGGTCCAGGATTCATGGGTATTGTATTAATCTGTTTGATCTTAGGTCTTGCTATCGCTATTGAAAGAATTATTTTCTTGAACCTAGCAACTACCAACACCCAGAAACTTACCGAGGGTGTTGAACAAGCACTTGCTAGTGGAGGTGTAGAAGAGGCTAAAGAATTGTGTAGAAACACCAAAGGCCCAGTTGCATCAATCTTTTACCAAGGTCTTGACCGTGTAGATGAAGGTGTAGAGAGCGCTGAGAAAGCAGTTGTTGCTTATGGTGGTGTACAAATGGGACAATTAGAGAAAAACGTTTCTTGGATCTCATTATTTATCGCCTTGGCTCCGATGCTTGGGTTCATGGGAACAGTAATCGGTATGATCCAGGCATTCGATAAAATCGAAGCTGCAGGAGACATGCAACCATCACTTGTTGCAGGGGGGATTAAAGTAGCCCTTTTGACTACAGTATTTGGATTGGTTGTGGCCATCATCCTACAAATCTTTTACAACTACATTGTAGCTAAGATTGACGCTATTGTAAACGATATGGAAGATGCTTCCATCACTCTAGTAGATATCCTTGTTGCACACAAGAAGTAGTAATTCTAAAAGATTTATCATCATGAATTTTCAAAAAATAGTTAAAATAGTTACCGCTGTACTTGGGGTTCTAGGAATTGTATTCCTCTTTAGAATCATCGGTGCCGGTGACGAAGAAATCAAAATGGCTGCTCTTATGGGAGACTATAGCCTAGTAAGCCCTTTGGTTTCAATAGCTCAGTTAACCCTGTTAATAGCCGTGTTGGGGACACTTATCTTTTCGTTATTGGGATTGTTCTCAGACGCAAAGAAGCTTAAAAAAGCACTTATATCTGTTGGATTTTTAGGTGTTATTGTCCTTATCGCCTATGCTTCTTCCACTGGAGTAGAAACGCCCATGAAAGATGGTGAAATTCTTTCTGCATCAGGTTCGCGTTGGGTGGGTACCGGAATACGTGTATTCTATTACCTTGCCATCATAGCCATCGGTGCTATGGCACTATCAGGAGTTAAAAAATTAATCAAAAAGTAAAGCGTTATGGCAAAAAGAGCAGCACCCGAAGTAAATGCGGGATCCATGGCTGATATTGCATTCCTGCTTTTGATCTTTTTCTTGGTAACCACTACCATCGAGACAGATTCTGGTATCAACAGAAAGCTGCCTCCTACAGATGAAGTGGTAGATCCACCCATCATCAAGCAAAAAAACATCTTTACGGTTGTCGTGAATAAATACAACCAATTGCTTGTAGAAGAAGAGCCAATGGATATCAGCGATGTACGTGCAGCGGCAATGGAATTTTTGGATAATGGTGGAGGTCAAGGCGAAGAAGCCTGTGGATACTGCCAAGGGAAAAAAGACCCTTCGTCTTCCGATAACCCTGAAAAAGCCATCATCTCGTTGAAGAACGACCGTGAAACAGAATATAAAGTTTATATCGCTGTTCAGAATGAGTTGGTAGCCGCATACAATGATCTTCGTGACCGTGAATTTACAAAACTTAACCCGCTTATGGGGATGACGTATGTAGAAGCACAAAAACGTTACGACGACCCGAGAACTTCAGCAGATGACAAGGCTAAATTGAAGCCCAAGCTTGACGAAGTGAAAGCCATGTATCCGCAGAAGTTATCTGAAGCTGAACCTAGTAAAACCAATTAATAAGAAAACATATGTCAAAGTTTAAAAAGAAAAAAGGAGGAGATTTACCGGCCATTTCTACGGCTTCTCTACCCGATATCGTCTTTATGCTATTGTTTTTCTTCATGGTAGCAACTGTAATGC
>WTJB01000247.1 GCA_011526335.1 Candidatus Arcticimaribacter sp. | reverse complement strand
CCTCTCGATTGATTTTTTCTGGCACAAGACGATGAAATAAATACGGCTAGGCCAATGAGGAGTGTAAATTTTGTAATAACGTTCACCTTCATAAATAAATTTTTTTGCCTATTGCGCTTAATATTAATGCAATATACGTAGAAATCAAGCATGCTGTGCTCGATAACTTATTTAATCAACGCAAAAATAATGTCTTTATTGTCCTTTTGGGTACATAACCAGAATTGATTTTTCACTCAAGACACGAAATGGTAAAAAATTGCGTTATAAATAGATAATCGTCGGGCAATACTCCATATGATCAAACGACTATTTTTTGGATTAATTTTTCTGAAATGCATGGTTTTGGTTGCGCAAAGCAATAGCCGTGTCATCACCACTGGTGTGCCTTTTTTGTTGATTACTCCCGATGCGCGGTCTGCCGGGATGGGAGAATTGGGCGTGGCTACATCAGCCGACGTTTTTTCACAACAATGGAATCCTGCCAAGTATGTATTTGCCGAAAAAAAACAAGCCGTTGGCCTAAGTTACACACCCTATCTAAGTAAATTGGTTGACGATATTTTTCTGGCCAACATTACCTACTATAACAAAAATACTGATCGAAGTGCTTGGGGAGCTAGCCTGAAGTATTTTAGCCTAGGCGACATTCAATTCAACGATTTTGTCAATAATACCATTATCCAACAGGGAGTTGAGCGTCCCAATGAACTCACACTCGATCTTTCTTATGGACTTAAATTGAATGAAAAGTTTGCCCTTTCCGTGGCGGGTCGTTTTATTCGCTCTGATCTACGATTGACCAATGATGTGGATGCCACTGCTGCTAGCTCGCTCGGTGTCGATATATCTGCTTTCTATCAAGGCGAAACTTTTGACTTTGCCAACAACAAAGCACAAATGCGCCATGGGCTCAATATTTCTAATATTGGTCCTCGGCTAAAGTATGATGAAGGTGGGCAAAAGAATTTTATCCCCACCAATTTGCGCATTGGTTCAGGCTTGGAGATGATTCTCGATAGTGACAATAGTGTTGGTTTTAATCTTGAATTCAATAAATTGTTGGTACCATCTCCAGTTGCTGTTCGCAATGAAGAAGGCGAAATATTGGGCTACCAACAACCCGACATTAGTTTCTTGAAAGGGATCTTCGAGTCGTTTGCTGACGCCCCAGACGGTTTCTCTGAAGAACTAAAAGAAATTACCTGGGCCTTCGGTATAGAATACGTGTTTCAGGAGGCATTTTCGCTCAGAACAGGTTATTTTAATGAGAGTTTGGAAAAAGGTTCCCGCCGATTTTTGACTTTAGGAGCTGGTTTTCAACTCGATTTTGCAGAGGTTGATATTTCCTATCTCTTCTCAACGTCAAAAATTCGTAACCCCCTAGAAAATACCTTGCGGTTTTCTTTGACATTCAACCTCAATCGAGGTTTTGAAGCGGTGGAAGAATAGAATTTTCCCAGCCACTTTTGTTCCGTAATCAGGTTTATTTTTTTCAGCAAAAAGTGGTATTTTTGTGGCAGAAAAAATTGATTAAACCCTCGCATACTGATGAAAAAAATCACAAAACAGACCTACATCAACTGGTACCGTGATATGCTTTTTTGGCGTAAGTTTGAAGACAAGCTTGCCGCTGTTTATATCCAACAGAAGGTACGTGGATTCCTCCATCTATACAACGGTCAAGAAGCCATCCTTGCGGGTGCTTTGCACGCCATGGAGTTGGGTAAGGATCGTATGATTACGGCCTACAGAAACCACGTTCAACCCATTGGAATGGGCGTTGATCCCAAACGCGTAATGGCTGAATTATACGGCAAAGCAACAGGGACTTCCAATGGACTGGGAGGATCGATGCATATTTTTTCTAAAGAACACCGTTTCCACGGAGGCCATGGTATTGTAGGTGGTCAAATCCCTTTGGGTGCCGGGATGGCTTTTGGCGATAAATATCACAATACTGGTGCTGTTACACTCTGTTTTATGGGGGATGGAGCCGTTCGTCAAGGATCGCTTCACGAAACCTTGAATTTGGCCATGCTTTGGG
>WTJB01000056.1 GCA_011526335.1 Candidatus Arcticimaribacter sp. | reverse complement strand
CACAATGTAGTCTTGGCGACTTTTGAAGCGGGTGCGAAGTTAAACTGGCACAGCCACAAAGAAGGGCAGCAATTGATAGTGTTGAGCGGACATGGGCATTATCAAGAAAAAGGAAAACCCATCCAGCCCATACGCGCTGGAGACATTATTAACTGTAGTCCCAATACCCTTCATTGGCATTCTTCAACGGTGAATTCTTCGGTGAGTTACTTAGCGTTGTATTCTCCCTCACCCACCCAATGGGACCGTCCCTTAACCGATGATGAATACGCTGCTTCTTTGTTGAGGACCTTATTTGACGATTTTGCTGCTTTGGCCGATGAGAAAGATGTAAAAGCTCAAATGCAGTTGTTTGCACCAAATGCAGTGGTAGAAAGTTATCGCGATGGCCAAGCTAGTTCCATTTTAACGGGAAAGGATGAAATTGAAACCGCCTTTTCAAATTTTTTAAACCAGTTTGATACAGTTGAGCACAAAAATGGGGAACACCGTGTTGAAATTAACGGGAATACGGCTACAGGATATGGCTCGTGTAACGTCACCCTCGTCAACAGTGAAGCACAACTTCAATGGACAGTAAATTATACCGATACTTATATTTTCGACGGAAGCCGCTGGTTGATTCAAAAACGCAAATCTTATTTCGACTAATTTTATTGAATCATTTTCTTAATTTCACCAAAACTTATCCCATGAAAAAAATCCTCTTCACACTTCTCGTCTTTTGCTTTTTTATATCTGGTCAAGCCCAAGAACGTTTTGGTGGCGCTATGCTTTACACCGTTCGCGATGACATGAAAGCGAGTCCCCAAGCAACCATAGAAGCAGTCGCAGCCTTGGGCTATGAATATGTTGAACTTGCGGGTTATGCCGACGGGAAATTTTACGGTATGGAACCAGCTGCATTTAAAGCATTATTAGCTAAGCATGGGTTGAAAGCGGTTAGTTCGCATCAAGGTACTGTCAACATGGAAAATGCCGATCAAATGATCGCTGATGTGAAAGCCGCCGGAATAGAATATTTCGTGATCCCTGTGCCGCCTATGGGTATGTTTACCTATGATGGGGCAACACAAAGTATGGGCATGAAAGGTGGGGTAGAGGCACTGGCTTCCATTTTAACGACCTTGGGGAAGAAATGTGCAGAGGCTGGAATTTCTTTGCTGTACCACAATCACGATTTTGAATTTATCCCCAACGAAAAGGGGGAAATAATCCAGGATTATCTGTTAGAAAACACCGATCCTGCCTATGTGAATTTTCAATTGGATCTCTTTTGGATCACCAAAGCAAAAGCAGACCCCTTTGCTTATTTTGAAAAATATCCAGGACGTTTTAAGTCCTTTCATGTGAAGGATATGGATAAGGAGGGTAAGTTTAGCCCTGTGGGAGAGGGAACCATTGATTTTTCTTCCATTTTAAAAGAAAAAGACAAAGCAGGGATGCTGTATTACTTTGTGGAGCAAGACCGCACTTTCAATGGAATGAAGCCCTTAGAAGCTTTAAAAGTGAGTAAAGGAAACCTCAAACGATTGGGGTTTAATTAATCATCTCGGTTTAGCAGGAGTTAAGCCTTTAAACCAAGAACATTACTGCGGCAAGTAATAGCCCTGCAAGCGTAAAATAGATCGCTTTTTTAAAGATGGCTGTTTGCGGTAGGAACATCCAATAGCTCGACAAGACAAAAAAGAGCAAACTTGCACCAAAGAAAATATTGAAAAAGTAAAGCGGATCAGAAGACTTTGCTTTGTGAATTTTTTCCATCATGCCCAACACCTTTGGTGGTTTCGATTGGGTGTAAGTAAGAAGCCCTGTAACTTCGTTGTAGTTGAGGTTTTTTGCCCCTTTGATTTTTGGGAGCATCTCAAGCCCTTTTTCCAGTTGCTTTTCTACCGTAACAGTCTTTTTAAAGGTATCTGTATTGCGAAAAATTAAGGTAATTCCTGATAGGGCATACATGAACATGATCCCAGCAAGAAAAAATCCCAGGTAGCGGTGAATGGACCGAACTTGATTGCTTATTTTTCGATTGTTTAACTTCATTTTGAAC
>WTJB01000101.1 GCA_011526335.1 Candidatus Arcticimaribacter sp. | reverse complement strand
GTGATTCCGTAAATGGTCTCTTTCATTCGGTATTACAGTCACGCAAAGCGGTAACGCAATATATCGCAATCAACCTCTCCCTATTATTTTTATTCCTTTTGATCGTAGTGCAAAGGATTATGTCCGACCCTTCCAAGATGGAAGAACTTGCAGCCCAAAACATCGATCCCAACTTATTGTTGTTTTCTTTGCTGACGAGCTTTGTTCTTTTTCTTTTGATTTTCGCCCTGTTTTACTACCTCATCTACGGGCGCTTTATCAAGCGTTTAAAAAAGAATGCAGCCGAGTTAAATCAACTCATGCAGGAGGAAGAATAGCTTACCAAGTTCTTTTTTTGTCGAGCTCTTCTTGTTCTTTGATTTCTTCTGGGGTCAACACCTTTAAAAAAGAAGGGTGTTGTTCAATGGCATATTCTACTTTGCTGATGATAGAATCCAAACTTTCGTTTTCATAATCTATATCCAACGGGGGTTTGATGACCATAGATTGTAGGATTCCTTTCTTTTTAATCAGCAAGCCTTTTTTATCAAAAGATCTTCTAAAACCATCAATGACAATGGGGACGACCAAAGGCTTGTATTGTTTTATAATATGCGCCGTCCCTTTCCTTAAAGGCTTAAAAGGCTTGGTTGTGCCTTGTGGAAAAGTAACCACCCATCCGTCATCCAATGCTTTTCCAATATTAGAAATGTCACTCATTTTCACTTGACGATTAACGGATTTCCCCGAAGCGCGCCAAGTTCGTTCAATAGAAACAGAGCCAGCATAGGCCAAAATCTTAGGAAGCAAGCCATCATTCATGGTTTCTTTGGCGGCCACATAATAGATGTTTAGCTTGGGTTTCCAGAGATAACCAACGTTTTTTATGCTATCTATACGCCCACTAAGACTGGCATTAAACACATGGAACATGGCCACAACATCTGCAAAGTACGTTTGGTGATTGGAGACAAAAAGAACGTTCTGTTCGGGCAATTGTTTGATGATTTCCGAGCCCTCAATATGGAGTTCATTAAACCCTCTATACCGTCGGTGGGTCATAATCCCAAGATACCGAATGAGCATCTTCTTAATAAACAAATTATGCCCAAAAGGGTTGCGTTGAAATAAATGCATGGGTTCTAAAATCGGTCAAATATAGCATTATTTTGCCAATCGCATGAGATGCTTAAATTCAGAGAGCATCATGGCGGTTGCCCCCCAGACTTCTAGCGTGTCAAAGTTATAAACAGGAACCTCTACTTTGCCGGCATAGCTTGGACTTACCCATCCGAAAGTTTCATGGGCATCGTTCATTAAATCCGCCAGGGAAATATAAAGTATCTCTTCAACTTCTTTTTCTTCTGCAACAAATTTTGGCGTTTGCGTACATAGCCCCACATAGGGGTGAACCAAAAAATTACTCGGAGGAATATAGGTAGGAGTCAATGCGCGGATTAGCTGAACGCCGGTTTTTTCTACACCAACTTCTTCTTGTGTTTCTCTAAGGGCAGTTTCCCATAATGATCTGTCCTGGGGCTCTGCTTTACCGCCCGGAAAACTAATTTGTTTGGCATGCGTGCCGTTATAGGCGGGACGTCGAATCAGGACAAAATTCAAATCGTCTGTAGCAGTAGGAAAAAGAAGCAACAAGACTGCAGCAATTTTACTGTCCTTGGGTGGCGGCGAAAGGTGTTCTGCAAATGCAGTTCTAAACGCGGGTGCCATTTTTAATTGTGCCTCCAAGCCCGGTAAAGGAATTTCTTCTAATTTTGACGTTAGTGCATGAAATTGATACAAATCCATTAATGATGAAAAACTTTCCCTTAATTATACTAATAATTTTGTTAAGTGCCTGTAGCGAAGACACAAAAAAGAAAGCCCCCAAACCCCTGGCTACCCCAAAAAAAGTAGAACGGAAAGTCCCCCCAAAAAAAAAGTTATTGAAAACCCAACCTGAGGTATATTTGGATGATAAAAATGCCATCCCTTTTCTATTTGAATATCAACAACAAAATCTACCCTCAAAGGTAAAAGTAAGTACACGTTTCGGAGATTTTATTATTGAACTGTATGAAGATGCGCCTTACCAC
>WTJB01000166.1 GCA_011526335.1 Candidatus Arcticimaribacter sp. | reverse complement strand
CCCAAGCAGAGACAACCTTCCAACAGTATTGTGGGAATAGATAAATAAAAAAAGTATCTAACTAAATTTTATATATTAAAAATATTAAGTACTTTTGGTACTAATATTAATTTTTGTTTTTGTGCTAGGCGAGCTAATAACATCCAAAACCCGATTAAGATTATTAATCAAATTCTTTGTCTCCCAAGCCAATAAGGGCTACCTCAATGGCTTGGCGACAGAGATGGGTGAATCGACCAATGCTATCCGTAAAGAGCTCAACCACCTTCACGCTGCAGGATATTTAGAGAAAAATAAAAAAGACAATAAGGTTGAATACCAGGCCAATACCCACCATCCCCTATTTAATGTTTTACAAAAAGTTGTATTAAAGCACTTGGGACTCGAAGATATTGTTGCTACAGTTTTGGATAGAATGGGTGCTGTAGAACAAATTGTTTTAGTTGGTGACTATGCCCAAGGGATTGACTCAGGAGCGATTGAAATATTTTTGGTAGGTGATGCCTTGAATACAGAATATATACAGCAGTTAGAAAGTAAAATAGAAGACTTGATCCAGCGAAAGGTTAGCTTTTATTTGACTTCAAAATTTCATACAGACAAACCACACATCTATTTATATGAGGCCGACCCATCCCAAAAATAATACTGTAGGGATTACCTTTTCTACTTTTGATTTTTTCCATGCTGGACATGTAAAAATGTTAGAAGAAGCCAAGTCTGTTTGTGATTATTTGATTGTTGGATTGCAACTAGATCCCTCATTAGACAGGCCAGAGAAAAACAAACCCGTTCAAAGCATCATTGAGCGGTATATCCAGGTGAGTTCTTGCAAGTTTGTGGACGAAGTGGTGCCTTATGTAACTGAGAAGGATTTGAATGAAATTTTACGCAGTTTTAAAATTGACGTTCGGATTATTGGGGAAGAATATCGAGAAAAAGATTTTACAGGTAAGGCCTATTGTGAGGAAAAAGGGATTCAATTGTATTATAATTCCAGAGACCATGAGTATTCTTCTTCAGGGATTCGAAAAAGAGTAGCGAAAAATGACAATTAAGCATATTTGTTGTATCGGCGCAGGGTATGTAGGTGGGCCTACAATGGCGGTAATAGCTTTAAAATGCCCTACTATTATAGTGACAGTAGTGGATAAAGATCCAGACAAGATAAACGCCTGGAATGGGCCGTTGGAACATCTTCCAGTTTATGAGCCAGGTCTGGCCGAAGTAGTCGGGGAAGCGCGAGGGCGAAACTTGTTTTTCTCCACCGATATTGATGGAGCTATTGAGGCGGCAGAGATGATTTTTATGGCTGTTAACACCCCCACTAAAACAGAAGGGGAGGGAGCAGGAATGGCAGCTGATCTTCGTTATGTCGAGGCTTGTGCCAAACAGATTGGACAGGTAGCAAAAACCGATAAAATCGTTGTCGAAAAATCAACTTTACCCGTAAGAACAGCAGAAAAGATTAAAGAGATTTTGGTAGACAATAGTGAAGGTATACACTTTGAAATTCTATCCAATCCAGAGTTTTTAGCAGAAGGTACGGCCATTCAAGATTTATTTAAATCTGATCGGGTATTGATTGGCGGTGATGAAACACCAAGTGGACAA
The DNA here is from genome assembly GCA_011526335.1 of Candidatus Arcticimaribacter sp. Classification (GTDB taxonomy): domain Bacteria; phylum Bacteroidota; class Bacteroidia; order Flavobacteriales; family Flavobacteriaceae; genus Arcticimaribacter. The sequence continues at coordinate 463 of WTJB01000166.1, read as the reverse complement.
GAAGCCGTACAAGCCTTGGTATATGTATACGCCCAATGGATACCAAAAGAAAAAATATTAACCACTAATGTTTGGTCTTCAGAATTGTCTAAGTTAGCCTCTAATGCAATGTTAGCTCAAAGGATATCTTCTATCAACAGCCTATCTGCTTTATGTGAAAAGACGGGAGCCAATATTCAAGAGTTATCCAAAGCCATTGGAATGGATCACCGAATTGGGCCTCACTTTTTGAGAGCTTCTGTCGGTTTTGGAGGGAGCTGTTTCCAAAAAGATATGTTAAATTTAGTTTATCTGTGTAGGCATTATGGTTTAGATGAAGTAGCTGAGTACTGGCACCAGGTTGTTAAAATCAACGATTATCAAAAAAATCGTTTTGCTCAAAAAATTATTGATTATTTTAAGGGAGATTTAACTGGGAAAAAGATTGCAATTTTGGGTTGGGCATTTAAGGCCAACACAAATG
>WTJB01000169.1 GCA_011526335.1 Candidatus Arcticimaribacter sp. | reverse complement strand
TGCTCGACGCCGTTTGCCGTTACTTGCCTTCACCAGAAGACAAAGAAGCGATTGTTGGGACAAACCCTGACACCGGAGAAGAAATTGCACGTAAGCCGTCAAAAGATGATCCTTTTGCTGCTTTAGCGTTTAAAATTGCTACCGATCCTTATGTAGGTCGTTTGGCATTCTTCCGTGCTTATTCTGGTCGTTTAGATGCCGGGTCTTATGTATTGAACAACCGTTCTGGTAAAAAAGAGCGTATTTCACGTATCTATCAGATGCACTCCAACTCGCAAAACGCTATCGAGTTTATCGAAGCCGGAGACATTGGTGCAGCGGTAGGTTTTAAAGACATCAAAACAGGAGATACCCTTTCTGCAGAGAAAGCGCCTATTGTTTTGGAAAGTATGGACTTCCCCGATCCCGTAATTGGTATCGCGGTAGAGCCAAAAACCAAAGCCGATGTAGATAAGCTAGGAATGGCCTTGGCCAAGCTAGCAGAAGAAGATCCTACCTTCCAGGTAAAAACCGATGAGGCTTCTGGCCAAACGGTCATCTCTGGAATGGGAGAATTGCACTTGGACATTATTGTTGACCGTCTTAAGCGTGAGTTTAAGGTTGAAGTAAACCAAGGACAACCTCAAGTAGAGTACAAAGAAGCCCTAACCGCTACGGCAGATCACCGCGAGGTGTACAAAAAGCAGTCGGGTGGTCGTGGTAAATTTGCGGACATTGTCTTTACGATTGAGCCTGCTGAAGAAGGTAAAACAGGACTTGAATTCATCAACGAAATCAAAGGAGGGAACGTTCCAAAAGAATATGTACCTGCGGTAGAAAAAGGATTCAAAGACGCGATGTTAAACGGACCTTTAGCTGGATTTGAGGTAGATGCCATGAAGATTACCCTGAAAGACGGATCTTTCCACCCTGTGGATTCTGATTCGCTTTCTTTCGAATTGGCTGCTAAACTCGGATTTAAAGCTTCAGCCAAAGCGGCACGCGCCGTGATCATGGAACCCATCATGAAATTGGAGGTATTGACTCCTGAAGAAAACATGGGAGACATTGTAGGAGACTTGAACCGCCGTCGTGGTCAAGTAAACTCTATGGACGACAGAGCAGGATCTAAAGTAGTAAAAGCAGAAGTGCCTTTATCAGAGATGTTTGGTTATGTAACTTCATTACGTACCCTTTCTTCTGGTCGTGCTACCTCTACCATGGAATTTTCACATTATGCAGAAACGCCTTCAAACATTTCTGAAGCCGTGATTGCAGATGTAAAAGGGAACAACGCTTAAATCATTGAACGATGAGTCAAAAAATTAGAATAAAATTAAAATCTTACGATTACAACTTGGTAGACAAGTCTGCTGACAAAATCGTAAAAACAGTAAAAACAACAGGAGCCGTAGTTACTGGACCCATTCCATTACCTACCCACAAAAAAATCTTTACGGTTTTGCGTTCTCCTCACGTAAACAAGAAGTCAAGAGAGCAATTTCAATTGTGTTCCTATAAGCGTCTATTAGACATTTATAGCTCTTCTTCAAAAACAATCGATGCTTTGATGAAGTTGGAATTGCCCAGCGGAGTAGAAGTAGAAATAAAAGTATAATAACAACTAAATAAATAACACATGTCTGGGTTAATAGGAAAAAAGATCGGTATGACAAGCCTCTTTGACGAGCAAGGAAAAAACATTCCTTGTACCGTTATTGAAGTAGGTCCATGCGTGGTCACCCAAGTCAGAACCTTAGCGGTTGATGGCTATGAAGCACTTCAACTTGGTTTCGATGACAAGGCAGAAAAAAGAGCGGACAAAGCGACGCTTGGGCACTTTAAAAAGGCCAACACTGCACCGAAGAAAAAGGTAGTCGAATTCCAAGATTTTGATCAAGAGCACCAATTGGGTGACGTATTAACAGTTGACCTTTTTCAAGAAGGTGAATTTGTAGATGTCTCTGGGACATCAAAAGGAAAAGGATTCCAAGGGGTAGTAAAACGCCACGGTTTTGGCGGAGTAGGTCAAGCTACTCACGGTCAACACAACCGTCTACGTGCTCCTGGATCTATCGGAGCTGCCTCTTATCCTGCC
>WTJB01000290.1 GCA_011526335.1 Candidatus Arcticimaribacter sp. | reverse complement strand
CCACTCTTCTATTCGGGTGGCCGTTTTGTCTTCCTCGCTAGAGAAAGATTGTATTGAAATTAAATCCTTTAATAAGGCAATGGCTTCTTGCGTAACTACTTTCATTTTAGCGTAATTGAGGTATAGGGGATGGGATTGTTGATCATTTTTGTAGCACCAATGGCCACTTCGTCAACACCGGCGTGCAAGGCTTCAAAAGCATTGTGTAGCTTAGGAAGCATCCCAGCCGAGATGGTGTTGTTTAGCAGTAATTCTGTATAAGAGGCTTCGTTTATTTTTTCAATAAGTGAATCTTTTTGGTGGATGTCTTTTAATACACCGGGCAATTCAAAACAGTAACTGATTTTTGTTTCAAAGCTTTTGGCAAGGGCTTTCCCAATTTCTGCCGTAATGGTATCGGCATTGGTGTTCAGAAGTTGTCCTTTCCCGTCATGGGTAAGGGCACAACATACGGGAACAATAGCCTGATCTAGCAGTTGCTGGTAGAGGGATGCATTTACATATTCTACATCCCCAACAAAACCATAATCAATGGCTTTTACGGGTCGTTTATGGGCAAGAATGGCATTTCCATCGGCTCCTGAGAGCCCCAAAGCATTGCATCCAAATGCTTGTAAATGCGCTACTATGGTCTTGTTGACCTGCCCTGCATAAATGCCTGAGATGAGTTCTAGGGTAGGGGCATCGGTAATTCTTCTTCCGTCTTTCATCTGTACGGGAATTCCCATCTTTTCTGCCCAAAGGCTGGCTTTTTTTCCGCCCCCATGCACTAGGATTTTAGGTCCTTTAAGCGCTGCAAAGTCTTTTAAGAAAGAGAGAAGTTTATCTTCTTCTTCAATCACGGCTCCGCCAATTTTTACCACATTGAGTTTAGGCATGATCGAGGAAAGATTTTAATACCGCCTGTGCAGCATAGGTTCGATTGTTGGCTTGTTCTATAACGAGAGAATTTGGACTGTCTAGAACGCCGTCTGCAGCGACAATATTTCGCCGAATAGGCAAACAGTGCATAAACTTGGCGTTATTGCTATGCTGCATTTTTTCTGTGTTCAACATCCATTCTGCATCGGTGCGTAAAACTTCCCCGTATTGGGTGTAGGAACACCAGTTTTTGGTGTAGACAAAATCGGCTCCTTCCAACGCCTTTTTTTGATCGTATTCTATCGGAATTCCGCGAGTGATCTCAGGATTCAGCTCGTAGCCCTCTGGGTGAGTAATGACAAACTCAGCGTCTTGCTGGCGCATCATCCGTATAAAGGAATTGGCTACTGCATGCGGCAAGGCTTTCGGGTGAGGGGCCCAAGTGAGTACAACTTTTTGTTTGGGTTTTAAATGGTGCTCTTTTAGGGTTAATGCGTCTGCCAGGGCTTGTAAAGGGTGTGCCGTAGCACTTTCCATATTGATAACGGGAATAGAAGCATACTTTGCAAAACTGCGTAAGACCACCTCTGCCTCATCTTGTTCTTTGTCGGTCAAGGAAGCAAACGCCCGAATGGCTACAAAGTCACAGTATTGCGACACCACCGCGGCCGCTTCTCGGATATGTTCCGATCGAATGCCCCGCATTTCTGTACCATCTTCAAACTCTAAGGCCCAAGCTTCATTAGAAAAATTCATTACCATGGTATTGAACCCCAGATTTTGCGCAGCTTTTTGGGTGCTAAGGCGCGTACGTAGTGAGGGATTAAAAAACAATAACCCCAGGGTTTTTCGTTTCCCTTGTTTTTCAAAAGCAAAAGGGTCTTGTTTTAAAGAAGCAGCGAGATCAACTATTTTATATAAATCCGTTATATCATCAAGGGTAATAAAATGTTCCATGGGTTAGTGTGTTTTTAAACAAAGGGTTAAGGCCTCAAAAAAGCGATCTAAGTGTTCTTTTTGAATGTTTAGGGGGGGGAGAATACGCAATAGATTTTTATTGCTACTGCCGCCAGTAAACATAAAGTGATCGTAAATAAGTTTTTTTCTTAATGCCGCTACGGGAAAATCAAATTCCAGTCCAAGCATCAAACCGCGCCCTTTTATGTTTTTTACCTGGGGAATTTTTTTGGCCTTTTCTCTAAAATAGGTTCCTAAGCGC
>WTJB01000224.1 GCA_011526335.1 Candidatus Arcticimaribacter sp. | reverse complement strand
GTATTAAAAATCCACCCGGATTTACAATTGTGGATTGCAGGGAAGGGTTGGGATCTTCAATTTTTCCCAGAAAACATTCGTTCACGTGTTAAAATACTAGGCCAACAAAAAGAAATCTACCCACTGTATAAAAATGCTGCCGTGTATTTATTTACGTCAACTTTTGGCGAGGGCTATCCCAATGTTTTAGTAGAAGCCATGGCTGTGGGGACCCCTATAGTGGCTTTTGATGCAGGCGATTCCATCCAAATTTTAAACGACTATCCATTTGGAAGCATAGCCAGAGACACATCTCATTTTGTTGATTTAATCAATGGATATTTAAACAATCCACTGCCTAAAGCTCAGCGAGAGGAAGAGGCTAATCGACAGTGTAAACAACTTCGTTTTTCAATTACTTTGGAAGAATACCACAGTTTTATTTTCCAATAAGCATAATGAAAAACCGTATATTTAACGTGTGAAAAAGCTCATCCGTATCACCACGGTTCCACTATCCTTAGAAAAACTATTGGAAAATCAAGGGCAGTACTTTAAAGCCTTTTACGACATTACCTTCATTTCTTCCAATCCAGAACAACTTAAACAAACAGCTGAAAAGCAGGGAGTGAGTTATTTTCCTCTTGGAATGACACGAAAAATCACCCCGCTTCAAGATCTGCGTTGTCTTATCCAATTGTATCATTTTTTACGAAAAGAAAAACCATTAATCGTTCACACCCATACCCCAAAAGCGGGTATAGTAGGCATGTTGGCAGCACGTTTAGCCGGTGTCCCCATTCGATTACACACCATTGCAGGACTCCCGTTAATGGAGACCAAAGGATTGAAGCGTTGGCTATTAATTTTGGTTGAAAGAATCACCTATTTTTGTGCAACTAAAGTTTACCCTAATGCTGAAGGGTTATTGAAATTTGTTCTTCAAAATCGATTAGCGCCTCGAAAAAAACTTAAAGTTATTGGAAAAGGTTCATCTAATGGAATAGATACTTCCTATTTCTCTAAAGATGAAGTTGAGGAAACAAAAGTAAGTCTACTCAGGGAATCGTTAAAAATAAAGTCTTCCGATTTTATTTTTTGCTTTGTAGGGCGTTTAGTAGGAGATAAAGGAGTAAACGAATTGGTCCATGCTTTTTGTGAGGTACAGAATGAGATTCCGGAAGCAAAACTTCTTCTAGTAGGCCCCTATGAGACAGATTTAGACCCCTTAGAAAAAATCACACAAAAAAGAATAAACACCAACCCCAATATTATAACAACAGGTTTTCAGGCGGACATCCGTCCTTACCTTGTATTGAGTGATACTTTTGTTTTTCCTAGTTATAGAGAAGGCTTTCCAAATGTTGTATTGCAAGCCATAGCAATGGAAGTTCCTTGCATTGTTTCAGACATTAATGGGTGTAACGAAATCATTCGTGAAGGAGAAACAGGTGCAATAGTACCTCCTAAACAAACCCAACCTTTAGTCGATAAAATGGTGTTATTTTATCATGAAAAAAAGGGAGTTCAAAAATTCATCGACCAAGCTAAATCAGAGGTAGCGACAAATTATGATCGACCACAATTTTGGAAGTCTCTTTTAGAGGAATATAAATACCAGGAGCAATATGTATCTCGTTATTAAACGCTTTTTCGACAGCTTTTTTGCGGTACTACTTATTACAGTACTACTACCAATGGTTCTCATTATTGCACTTCTTTTATCAATTCAAAACATGGGAAGTCCCTGGTTTACCCAAATAAGAACTGGGGAAAACAAGCGTTTTTTCACCATCTATAAGTTCAAAACAATGCGCGACACCAAAGATGGAAAGGGGAATTTACTTCCAGATTACAAACGAATTACACCTTTAGGGAAATGGGTTCGAAAATTTTCTTTAGATGAATTACCTCAGTTATTAAATGTAGTAAAGGGCCAAATGAGTTTTATAGGTCCAAGGCCGCTATTGCCAGAATATTTACCTTTATATTCAATTGAACAAAATCGACGACATGAAGTAAAACCAGGAATAACCGGATGGGCACAAATCAATGGCCGAAACCTAATTTCTTGGGAAGAAAAATTTAAACTTGATGTATAT
>WTJB01000127.1 GCA_011526335.1 Candidatus Arcticimaribacter sp. | reverse complement strand
TAACTATAAAATGCAATATATGAAACAATTTATAATCCTTTTCTTTTGCAGCTCATTAATATTTGCTCAAGAAGAAACTCCAGCCTTGTTTTCTACAACAGAGCCTTTAGACGTAAAACTTTCTTTTTCTCCTAAAAAGCTTAAAAAGAGTAGAGTAGATACTTTGTATTTTGACGCTCAGATGGACTATAAGGAGCCGGGCGAGGATTGGAATTCTATCAAAATAGGTATTCGTGCACGGGGTAATTTCAGACGTTCTACCTGCTACTATCCTCCCATTAAAGTTGAAATCAAGAAAGATCAACGCAAGGGGACCATTTTTAAAGGGCAGAAAAAACTAAAATTAGTGCTTCCTTGTTTACAGCAAAAGGATAAAAATGACAATATCCTAAAAGAGCTAATGATCTATAAAATGTATGCCTTGATCAATCCATATCACTTTAGAACACGAAGAGTTGCCATAGAGTTTACAGATTTAAATAAGAAAAAACCCGTTACTTCTCAGCTTGTCGGATTTTTGATTGAGGACGACAAAAATGTTGCTAAAACCCACGAAGGAAAGGTCTTTGAACGTTTTATTCACCCTTTAGCGATGGATAGTCAATCGTCTATCAAAAATGCTTTATTCCAATATATGGTAGGGAATACAGACTTTTCTGTAGCTTATCAGCACAACGGGAAATTGCTTTACATCGGAAAAAAGATTGTACCACTTCCTTATGATTTCGACATGACGGGATTCATCAACCCAAGTTATGCAGTGGTTAATCCAACTTTAAAAATCACAAAAATCACGGACAGACAATACCGAGGATTTAAAAGAGATGAAGCCGATTTTATGGCTGTTCGCCAGCTCTTTTTAGACAAAAAGGAAGAGATGCTAGCCATCATGAAAGGATATGAAAGTGATTTCGATGATCCAAAAGAATTCAACGAAGCGTACGCCTACATTGAAAGTTTTTATGATGTTATTGAAGATGAAGCTTCTTTTATGAAGAATGTAGTCACCCAAGCTAGAACGAAGTAAGGTTTAGTCCAGTACTTCTTTCATTTTAGAAAATATAGCGGTGTTGTCATAAATGCCGCTATATTTTTTTGCTCCTATCCCAATGGCAAATACCGGTACCATACTTGCTGTGTGCCCTCTCGTGACAAAGCCTCCACGGGGTTTGAAATTTTTTATGTTTCCACTGTCAATTCCTAGCCCCCCTGTTTCATGGTCTGCTGTGACCACTAAGAGTGTGTTGGGATTCTTTTTTATGTATTCCAAAGCCACCGCAATGGCTCGATCAAAATCTCTAAATTCTGTTAATATGTAATTCAGGTCGTTTGCATGTCCTCCCCAATCGATTTGAGACCCTTCTACCATTAAAAAGAATGGACTAGGTTGGCTGTCTAATTTATTTAGCATAGCACTTAGGGCATCATTCAAAGCAGGTTTTCGCCCTTCTGCTATGGGTAAAGGTTCGTCCATATTGGTGAAGAGGCCTAACTTATTGGATGTACTTTTTTCAAATTCTGACAGACGACTGACAAACTCAAAGGAATCCATCTCGTCTAGTATATTTCTTTTGTCCTCTCTTTTTACAAAATGTTTTTTTCCACCACCGATAAAAAAGTCAACTTCACTTTCGCTAAGCTGACGGGCGATTTCTTCGTATTTTTTCCTTGAGGTAACTTTTGCATAAAAAGAGGCAGGCGTAGCATGTACGATACTGGAGGTGGCAATCAATCCGGATACATAGCCTTTTTCAGACGCAATTTCTAGAATAGAAGGCGCTTTCTGATTTTTTAAGTTGATGCCGATAACACCATTGAAAGTTTTAACACCACAGGCCATGGCTGTACCACTTGCCGCAGAGTCGGTAACAAGATTATTGGCCGAATGGGTTTTGGACAATCCAATGACTTCAAAACCTTCTAAAGCTGTTTTGTTTCCGTTAGCATACATCCCAGCCGTTATTTGGGAAAGTCCCGTTCCATCTCCTATCATAAAGATAATGTTAGGGGATGTTTCTTGAGCAAAAAGAGGATTGCCTGCTAGGAGAAAAAACAAAATATAAACTATTCTTATCATTCGAATTACTTTAATTAATGCAAATTACGCAATATGTTAAACTTTACTTTTGATTTAAGGAAGAAAAAATAAGCTCCACTGCACCTGCACGATTTTCAACCACCGCTTTGTTGCGTTGTCCTATTTTTTTGGCCTGCTCTTTTGACCTTACTATTTCTTTTAAAGTTTGTTCAAATTCGATGCTGTTGTGTACACTAAAAGTGCCTTTGTTTTCGGTTAGTGCAATGGCTTCATCAAACTTTTTGTAGTGGGGCCCAATAATGATGGGGATACCAAAAACAGCAGGTTCCAAGGTGTTGTGAAGTCCTCTATGGCCGAGACCTCCCCCTACATAGGCTGCATCAGCATAAGCGTAAATTTGAGTCAATAAACCAATACAATCTACAATCAAAACCTTTTTCTCGCGATCCGTTTCTTTGAATTGACTCCAACGCACATAGGGGAGAACAAGCTTTTTTTCAATAGCACTGAGTGTTTCTTCGTCAATTTTGTGTGGCGCGATGATGATTTTGATTTTTTCTGATTGTAAAGGGCCAAGGATCATTTCATGATCTTCGGGCCAGGAACTCCCCGCGACAAAACAAAACTGATTTTTTACGAAAGCATTGATTTTTGGAAGGTCTATCTCCTGCTCGGCAATATGCAGCACCCGATCAAAACGCGTATCTCCACTAAGTGTTACCTTCTCAATGCCAATGGATTGGAGTAGGGCTGCTGATGTTTTGTTTTGCACATAAAAATGGTCAATGGCTTTTATAACACGGCGAAGACCAAAGTGCCAAGGTTTAAAGAAAAGTTGTTCGGGTCTAAAGATGCTAGAAATAGAATAAATGGGGATGTTTTTTTGCTTTAGGCTAAAAATAAGTTGTGGCCAAAATTCATATTTAACCAAGAAAAGCGCATTCGGTTGCAAGCGCTTAAGAAAAGGGTTGAGGTCTTTTTTACGGTCCAAGGGAAGATAACCCACCCAATCGGCATGGGTGTAATCTTTTTGAACAGTATAGCCCGAAGCAGAGAAAAAAGTAAGTGCTATAAACGCCTTTGGATAATGCTTTCTATACTTTTCGATTAAAGGGCGGGCTTGTTCAAATTCACCTAGGGAGGCGGTGTGAAACCAGAATACTTTTTTTTCTTCACTAAGGGGAGCGACTTTTTTTAAGCTAGATTTCCATAGCGAACGCTGTTCTAGAAATACTTTTATTCGGGGATTGAAAAAAGCAATTCCTTTGGCTAGAAATAAAGCACAGCTATACGCAAAAGAATAGAGATAAAGGAACATAGACTCAAAAATAGTTTTTCCTCCCCGACTGAAAAAGCGATTTGCTTTTTTTAAATTTGTTAAAAAGATCGTGCAATGAAAGAAATCCGAATGGTGGACCTAAAGGGACAATATGAATTTATACAACCCGAGGTTACTGAAGAAATCAATAAGGTATTAGAAACAACCAGTTTTATCAATGGTCCAGCAGTAAAAGCATTTCAATCGGATTTAGAACGTTACCTTGATGTAGCGCACGTCATACCTTGTGCCAACGGAACAGATGCCTTGCAAATTGCCCTTATGGGATTGGGGTTGCAGCCGGGCGATGAGGTCATTACTGCTGATTTTACTTTTGCCGCCACGGTTGAGGTTATTGCCCTGCTAAGACTTAAGCCGGTATTGGTGGATGTAGATCCGAAAACCTTTAACATTGATCCTAAAAAAATTGAGGAAGCCATTACCCCGAAAACTAAAGCCATTATCCCGGTTCATCTGTTTGGGCAAGTGGCAGATATGGAGTCTATTTTAGCCATTGCCGAAAAACATCAACTTTATGTAATTGAAGACAATGCGCAGGGAATTGGAGCTACTTACTCCTTCAAAGACGGACGAAAAGCAAAAACAGGAACCCTGGGTCATGTGGCGGCTACTTCATTTTTCCCCTCTAAAAATTTGGGGGCCTACGGAGATGGTGGAGCCATTTTTACGCAAGATGATGATCTGGCGCACTATATAAGAGGAATTGTCAATCACGGAATGTACAAACGTTATTATCATGACGTGGTCGGTGTAAATTCTCGTTTAGACAGTATGCAGGCCGCTGTTTTAAAAGTAAAGCTCAACTATTTAGATTTCTATAACGAAAGAAGAAAAGAAGCTGCTCTTCGGTACACGGCCCTACTAAAAGATCATCCCAACATCATCACCCCCTACAACGCTTGGGATTGCGATGCACACGTTTATCATCAATATACCCTGCGGATTGTAAATCACGACCGCGATGGTTTGGTTCAATATCTAAATGAACATAACATTCCGTGTGGAATTTACTACCCTGTACCGCTACATGCACAAAAAGCTTATCAAGATGAACGATTTAGGGAGGAAGATTTTGTTGTTACCAATCAACTCGTAAAAGAAGTGATTTCATTGCCCATGCATTCGGAACTGGATCAAGAACAGATCAGTTTTATCGCACAACATTTGTTGGAATTTCTAGGAAACTAAACGAGAAAATCAACGATACGCTGAGCAACTTCTTCGGATTTTAAAATCCTGAAATGGCCCGTATTTTCTATTCGAATAAGCTTTGCTATTGGCCAGGCTTTGGCGACTTGTTCTGTTTTTTCTATGGGCAAAACACGATCCTTGATGTCGTGAAGCAGTAATGCTTTTTTTATTGAAGATTTTGGAGCATAGTCCGCTACATTAACATCATCTACAATGATATTTCCGTTGGCTTCAATTCTTTTAATCAGCCCTTCAAGCACACGATTAGGTAAGCCCAAAAAGCGGATGACTTCTTCTAGGCGTTCTCTAAATTTATTGGGTACGGTAATGCCTACATACTTTTCAATTTCAATTTCTGGCGATCGCCCTAGAGAAATTAAAGTGGCTACACTGCCAAAAGAATGACTGATGACATGATGTGTTTTTTGCTTTTCTAACAAGAACTTTGTCAGTTGAATAAATTCATAAAGGCTTGTGTTTCCTTTACTACTATTCCCATGAGAAGGGCCGTCAAAGGCATGCACAGTAAATCCATTTTCAATCAAAACCGGGATCAACTTGGCAAAGTTTCCTGCATTGCCTTCCCAACCGTGAACCAAGAGGATGTGGTTCTCTCCCTTTCCCCATTGATAAGTTTGTATGTCAAATCCTTGAAAGGGGAGTAGATCTTTCTTGCCTTGATTTAAGAGTTCCTCTTCATGAGGTTTTAGGGGGAGGTTTCTTGGGGTTGTTAGTGCATCATACGCTCTATTGATGAACCAATTTGGAAATATTTGAGCCAGTAGATGGATAACTTTTTTTTTCAAAAGATGATAATTTTAGAAGCAAAGCTAAAGGAAAATATTATCTTCAACAGAAAATTTTATACGATGAAACACTGGATCGCTACATGTATATTTTTTGCTAGCCTTACCGTTACCGCACAAACGACCTATTTGCATTGCGGAAAACTGTTTGATAGTAAGACAGGAGAAATCAAAACTCAACAAACCATCATCGTTGATGGCGAGCGGATAAAAGAGGTAAAACCCGGTTATCTGACCCCTGGCCAAGGCGAAAAGCTAATTGATTTAAAAGCGAAAACGGTTTACCCTGGATTTATAGATTTACACGTCCATATAGAAAGCGAAAGTAATCCACAAAAATATTTGGATCGGTATAGATTAAACGAAGCCGATATTGCGTATGATGCGCAAGTCTTTGCTAAACGAACCCTTATGGGTGGGTTTACTACAGTCCGCGATCTAGGAGGGTCGGGTGTGAATATAGCCTTACGCAATGCCATCAAAGCTGGAAAAGTAAAAGGCCCAAGAATATTTACGGCAGGAAAAATTTTATCCTCAACAGGAGGGCATGGCGATCCAACCAATGGAAATAAAGCTTCTATACAAGGTGACCCAGGACCAAAGGAAGGGGTGGTCAACTCTGTTGATGATGCGCGAAAGGCGGTACGCCAACGCTATAAAAACGGAGCAGATTGGATCAAAATCACCGCTACAGGCGGGGTGTTAAGTGTTGCAAAGAGTGGAGAAAACCCACAGTTTACCAACGAAGAAATTCGTGTGATAGCCCAAACAGCAAAAGATTATGGCATGCAAGTAGCTGCCCATGCACATGGCGATGAGGGGATGTATCGAGCCGTGGCAAATGGCGTAAAAACAATTGAACACGGAACCCTTATTTCGCAGCGTACCATGCAGTTAATGGTCCAGAAAAACGCCTACCTTGTTCCTACCATTAGTGCAGGAAAGTTTGTCGCCGAAAAAGCAAAAATAAAAGGGTACTACCCAGCAGTAATTGTGCCGAAAGCGAAAAAAATTGGCGCCCAGATTCAGGCTACCTTTGCCAATGCGTACAAGGCGGGTGTGCCTATTGCTTTTGGGACTGATGCAGGCGTATCTCCTCACGGAGATAACGGGAAAGAATTTGGTTACATGACCGAAGTAGGGATGCCGGCTGTCGAAGCCATACAATCTGCCACTATCGTCAATGCTAAGGTGTTGGAACAAGAGAACAATCTAGGACAATTAGCACCTGGTTTTTATGCCGATATTGTGGCCTCTGACCAAAATGCACTAGAGAATATTCACACCCTAGAGCAGATAAGCTTTGTCATGAAAAATGGCGTAGTAGAAAAGGAATAAACTCTACAAGCTACCCGATGCGGTTGTTAAAGACCGATCAATCTTTTTCACCAACCCTTGCAACACTTTTCCGGGGCCCAATTCGATAAATTCGCCTACCCCATCTTGTGCCATTTGTTGTACACTTTGGGTCCATTTAACAGGGGCTGTTAGTTGTGCAATCAAATTGTTTTGGATGTCTTCTTTATTGGTGATCCCTTTGGCCACTACATTTTGATATACGGGACAAATAGGGGATGTAAAAGGAGTATTCGAGATCGCTTCGGCGAGTTGTTCTCTTGCCGGTTCCATCAAGGGGGAATGAAATGCTCCACCTACAGGAAGGGGAAGGGCTCTTCGCGCGCCAGCCTCTTTCATGCTTTCACAAGCTTGGGCAATGGCTGTTTTTTCTCCTGAAATAACCAATTGACCAGGGCAGTTGTAGTTTGCTGCGACGACGATCCCTTCAGTGTTTGCGCAAATGGACTCTACTTTCTCATCTTCCAAGCCCAAAACAGCCGCCATAGTTCCCGGAACTTGATCACAAGCAGCTTGCATGGCCAGCGCTCTTTGGTGAACTAAAGTTAAACCATCTTCAAAGGATAATGCATTTGCAGCCACCAATGCAGAAAACTCTCCTAAAGAATGTCCAGCAACAGCGTTGGGTTGAAAATTCTCGCCCAAACATTTGCTCATGATGACTGAGTGTAAAAAAATAGCCGGTTGTGTAACTTGGGTTTGTTTTAGCGCCTCAGCATCTTCTCCGAACATAATGTCCGTAATGTTGAATCCTAAAATAGAGTTGGCTGTATCAAATAGTTCTTTGGCTATGGGTGAGGCTTCATATAAATCTTGCCCCATACCTGGAAATTGGGCGCCTTGCCCGGGAAAAATATATGCTTTCATTTTTTTATTTTCTGATAGGTTAAATACGTATAATTATAAGGTTGCTCCTCCGTTTTTGAAACGTATTCTTCTGCAATTACTTCAAATTCATTGAGATCGATGTCAGG
>WTJB01000153.1 GCA_011526335.1 Candidatus Arcticimaribacter sp. | reverse complement strand
ATATGAAGAAGGAAATTTAGAACAAACGAACATTAAAGTATACCCATTGTGGTAAAAGAATTAGGCACGTGTTAAAATGCATACTGTATTAAGCACGCGTTACAAACACATACGAAATAACTGGCACGCGTTACAAACGCGCGCCAGAGTTACAAACCTGTCTGACGACAGGCAGACGCGCACTAAAGAAAATTTATTTTTGATTTTCTTTTTTTTGGTGGTGCTATGGGATGGTTTGCCCACATCAATTTAAACCGAACAAAAAAAGAAAACGAACTCCTTCCCTGCGCATTAGGAAGTCCCAGAACATTTCTTTTCATTTGTAAAAGGAAATTCGTTTATGGGAAAACCAGTACGGTTATATTTTATTGATGCTTTACGTGCTTTTGCGATTTTGATGATGCTACAAGGGCATTTTATCAGTGGCTTACTCGATCCGGTCTTTAAAGATCCTACAAATCCGGTGTATTCCTTTTGGTTGTATTGCCGTGGATTTACCGCCCCAGTCTTTTTTACCATTACGGGCTGGGTATTTACCTTTTTATTGCTGCGCAATCCTGAACAGGGCTGGAAAAACCCGCGGATAAAAAAAGGTCTCAAACGTACCCTAGAACTCCTTTTTTGGGGCTATTTGTTGCGTCTAAACCTCCCCATGTTGATGAACGGAAAAATCAACAACTCTTTTCTTTATCCTGATGTTTTGCAGATCATCGGGCTTAGTTTGAGTTTTATCATCCTCCTCTATGGTTGTTTTTATTTTATGAAACGGTGGGCAGGATTGGTTTTTTTAGCCATTGGACTCCTTATTTTTATCACCCAACCCCTCTATGTTGATTGGGTGTTGGAGGGTTGGCCCAATTATATTGCCGGCTACTTTTCCAAAGCCAATAAAGGGGTGTTTTACCTTTTCCCTTGGTTTGGCTATGTCTGTATCGGTAGTTTTATCGCCTATATCTTTAAACCCAATACCGAGCAATTGTGGAGTTGGGGACTCGGCTTTCTGGCTTTGGGCTATGGGTTGGTGTTTAAATCGTCTTCTTTTTTGATTGACCTTGAGTTTTTTACAGGCATCGAATTGTTTCGTAAAGTGGCCTATAACAACTTCTTATTTATCCGCCTTGGGGATGTATGCTTTCTCTTTGGAGGATTTATTTTGGCGAACGATTATTTAAAAAAAGGGCTGTGGACCCGTATTGGAAGTAAAACCCTAGAAATCTATATCGTCCACTATTTTATTTTATACGGTAGTCTTTTTGGCTTAGGTCTATATAAGTTCTTTAAATACAGTTGGACGTTTCCGCAAGCCATTGTAGGTGCGGTTATCTTTATGGTCGTTTGCACAGGTCTTGTTCTTTTGGATGCCCAGTATCGCCCAAAATTACTTACCTTACTAAAAGAAAAACGAGCAAAGATTTAGTTTCTTTTGGCTCTATTGGATGAATAAAATCGCCTTTTATGCATGTACTAAGAACACTCGACAGTGCCTTTGCACAACTTCCCCTTTTCCCTTATGCTCCCCACTATTGCCAAGTAAGTGAAGATTTACGAATGCATTATATCGACGAGGGAGAAGGTCCAGTAATTTTATTATTGCATGGAGAACCCAGTTGGTCGTTTTTGTACCGCAAAATGATTCCGCG
Organism: Candidatus Arcticimaribacter sp.; assembly: GCA_011526335.1. Lineage (GTDB taxonomy): Bacteria > Bacteroidota > Bacteroidia > Flavobacteriales > Flavobacteriaceae > Arcticimaribacter. The sequence continues at coordinate 455 of WTJB01000153.1, read as the reverse complement.
CTTGGTAGAAGGTGGTTACCGCGTTGTTGTTCCTGATCTGATCGGCTTTGGTCGTTCCGACAAGCCCGCCGCGCAAGACGATTACACCTATGCCAATCACCTTATTTGGACGCAGGCACTTTTGGATCAACTAAAATTAAACGACATACATTTATTCATTCAGGACTGGGGTGGTCTGATTGGATTACGCTTACTCACCGCCCATCCGGATAACTTTGCAACCGTAGTGGCAGGCAATACGATGTTGCCCACCGGTACGGCTACCCCACCCCAAGCCTTTCTGGATTGGCAAAATTTTGCCGCCAATAGTCCAAAATTTGATATTGCTACCGTTTTGCAACGGGCGACGACGACGACACTCTCGGACGAGGAACTAGCGGCCTATAATGCACCCTTTCCCTCAGAAGAATACAAAGCAGGCGCACGAAAATTCCCTGCCTTGGTTCCCATCAATG
>WTJB01000201.1 GCA_011526335.1 Candidatus Arcticimaribacter sp. | reverse complement strand
TGTACGCTTTTGGCGGATCAGCTGCCGAAGGTATGGTTGTCGGTGGCTTAACTTCTTGCTTTGGAAGGCTTTGGGGAGCTACTTCTTGTTTTGGCTGGTCTGCAGATTCAAATCGGTCAGGCGGGAGGATTATCCCTTTTTTTTTTCTCCATCGGTATGGAGGGAGCAGAGTTGCATTAAGCAAAGTTCTATATGCAGCCGTTTATTTTGACTGGCTTTGTATTGTAATTCACAATCATTGCACAAGTCTATGGCTTGAATGAGTAATTGGGGTAAGATTGCCTCGGCCTGCGCTAGATATTGGGTTTGCATTTCATCGTTCATTTCTAGGATCGGAAGTGTTCTTGGATCCTTGGAAAGCATCAGATTACGGAAGTGAGAAGACAGACCATTGATAAAATTAGCCCCTTCAAATCCTTTTTGCAAAATACCGTCGTAGGTAGTCAGTACTTCGGGGATATTGTTTTCCAGTATTTTTTCAGTAAGCTGTATATAGGTGCTGTAGTCTAATATTCTCAGGTTTTCTGATACTCGGGCTACGGTAAGTTCATTATCACAAAAATTGGCCATACGGTCAAAGATGGATAAAGCGTCCCGTAATGCGCCATCTGCTTTATCTGCTATAATGCGCAAAGCCTGGCTATCAAAAACGATTCCTTTGTCCTGGGCAATTTTTGCCAAGTGTTTTTCTATGTCTGAAACCGTAATTCGCTTAAAATCAAACACCTGACAGCGCGACAATATGGTTGGAATTATTTTATGCTTTTCTGTTGTGGCCAGGATAAATATCGCGTGTTTTGGGGGTTCTTCGAGCGTTTTTAAAAAAGCATTAAACGCCTGTATAGAGAGCATATGTACTTCGTCTATGATAAAGATTTTGAATTGTCCTACTTGGGGGGTGATACGTACTTGCTCGTTTAAACTTCGTATATCTTCAACAGAGTTGTTTGAGGCGGCATCTAGCTCAAAAATATTAAAAGCGTAGTCTTGTGCTGGGTCCAGGGTTTCCCCTTTGGGTGTATTTAGCTTTTTGGCTAAAATTCTTGCACAGGTGGTTTTACCTACCCCTCTAGGACCACAAAAGAGGAGGGCTTGAGGGAGTTGATTTTTTTCAATGGCATTTTCGAGCGTTTGTGTAATAGACTGTTGCCCAACAACATCTTCAAAGACTTGTGGTCGGTATTTTAACGCTGAAACAACAAAATTCCCCATTGTTTCAAAAGTAAAAAAAAGCATTCTTCTATGAGAGTATGTCTGCCAAAAATGAGGTAAAAATTATTAACAAAGCCCTACCTTTGCGCCAAGCAGGTCTCTTATCGCTGCTCGCCTTTGGCGAGGAGAGGAAAGTCCGGACACCACAGAGCAGTATAGCGGGTAACACCCGTCGTCCGTCTTAGGCGGATAGGACCAGTGCAACAGAAAGAATGTACAGTTCGGCTGTAGTGAAATCAGGTAAACTCTATACGGTGCAACGCCAAGTAAATTTACGTTTGAGAGCGGCTCGTTCGATGTAAAAGGGTAGGCGGTTAGAGCTTATGAGTAATTGTAAGCCTAGATAAATGATAAGACTCGACAGAATCCGGCTTATGACCTGCTTTTTTATTTTTTTATTGCCTTAAAAAAACTGAATTTATTGCTTCCGTATAGGCGTTCTTCATCACATGCTGGAAGCTCGGTAAAGCTGTACTGTTTTCTGTGTTCTACGATGAGTTGTCCATCTTCGGTCAACCAGTCGTTGGAGATTACATCTGCGATTAGTTTTTCAAAAATGGAAGCCTCCAAATCATAAGGAGGATCAGCAAAGACAATATCAAACTTACGGTAGGGGGAAGTCAAGAATTGAAATACATCCGCTTGAACAACCTTTATAGGAATGTCCAATTGGGCTGCGGTATCCTGAATAAAACGGGTACAATGCCTATTTTGATCTACCGCCAGAATATCATTTACTCCTCGTGAGGCAAATTCATAACTAATATTTCCCGTGCCCGAAAACAAATCCAATACCGAGATTTCGCCTAAGTCAAAACGATGCATCAAAATATTGAAGAGGGCTTCTTTTGCTCGATCTGTGGTTGGTCGGACAGGCAACTTT
>WTJB01000251.1 GCA_011526335.1 Candidatus Arcticimaribacter sp. | reverse complement strand
TTTTGGTCATGTTATCGGCCACGACCGAGGTTAAAAGAGAATCGATTGCGCCCAGAAGGGCTAGGGTCAAGGCAGTAAATATATAGGTGGTCAAATGCGCTAGCCCCAAGGTTTCAAAAAGCGATCATTGGGGAACCGGTAAGCCCGAAGGGATGGCCGAAATGGGACGGTAGTCAATCCCCAAAAGGATAGCCCCGCCAGAAACGACAAAAAGCGCGACTAGCGTACTGGGGACAGCGGTAGTGATCCGCTTAAAGCCATAAATGATCAGGAGGGTCAGCAGCACCAAAAGCAGTTCAACCGTTTGAATGTTTTTGAAAATTTTCGGGAGTATAGTCAATGTTCCTAAAACGCCTGAAGCTTCCTTCCCCGCAAGGGTTTGCGCCTCAGTATAGATGTCTTCGGGGGTGATATCCCTGGCTCGATCTATGGTGGTTTTAAAATCTTCCAAGACCAGTATACCCTCTTCCATCTCTTCTCTTAAAAGGTTTTCCAGCAATACCTCTTCGGCTTGCGGTTTAAATTGATGGACAAAAACCGCATCTTCTTTGGGGTAATAGCCCATCGCTGGGGCCAACTGTGTAACCAAAATAATTACCCCAATGGCGGTCATAAACCCCGAAACCACAGGGTAGGGGATATAACGAATGTATTTTCCGATCCCCATAAAGCCCAAGCCAATTTGAAAAAGTCCCGCCAAAAGAAAGACAGACAAGATGGTCGGGAGGGCTTGTGCTGCATTGCCGTCAAATTGAGCAATCATATCGGCAATAAACACCATACTGACAGCCGTCATGGGGGCGGTAGGCCCAGAAATCTGGGTAGGAGTCCCCCCAAAAAAAGCAGCAAAGAAGCTGACAAAAATGGCTCCATATAGCCCTGCTGTTGGGCCCAGACCAGAACTGACACCAAAGGCGAGGGCCAAGGGGAGGGCGACAATCCCTGCGGTAAGCCCACCAAAAAAGTCTCCTCGAAAATGCGAAAAATCAAAAGAAAAAAGGGTTTTCATAGCTAAGTTGACAAAGGGTTGTTTTAATGACCCTTAAAGGTTTCATTAAAAACTAAAATTTGGAAACAGCCCTATAGAGGACGGTAGGAATTGCAGGATAAAAGGGGGTTTGGTGTAATAAATGGCGGTTATGGGGTTTTGTTTTTGGGTATAATTCCCAAATCAAATGCTACCGCTAATTTACCCTTCGCGCACTAAAGGCATAGAACGGATCGGGTATCTCTCCCTCAAGCCAAGAAGCTTCTGTGTTAGGGGTAAGGGTAAAGGGCATCCTTAGCTTGCTGTTATGGATCTCTTGCATGATGCCTTGGGCCGCTGTAGTAACAAGGGTACATGTACGAACGATCTCTCCGGTATTGGTATTCACCCATTCGTCCCATAGCCCGGCAAAAGTAAAGAGTTTTTCTTGGGGGTGGGTAAGGAGGTGCTTTTGTTTCTTTTTCCCTTTGGGGTCTAGCCATTGCCATTCGTAAAAGCCATCGGCGAGGACAAGGCAGCGCTTGGCATTACGGAATGAGGGTTTTTGGTGTAAGGTCTCCACTTTGGCGTTTAGGGTGTATCTTCGGATATCGTTGTCCTTGCTCCAATGCGGGATCAGTCCCCAAGGGTGGAGTGCCGTAGCTTTGGGCTGTTCTTGGGTGATTACCGTGAGCTGTGGGTGGGTAAAACCGTTGTAAACTCCAGTTGCTACGGGCCCTTGGGTACCAAACTGCTTGTGGACTGCCTCAGCTTTTCGTGTCATTTGCGCATAAAAACACATAAATATAGATGAATAATAGTGTATAAAGTTAAACGATAATTCGTTTGTATATCAAGGATTTACCCCTATATTTGCACGCTCTTACGATTGATTAAGACAAGAGTAGCATTAAAGCAAAACAACATCTTCTGTTGTTTTTCGTGTAAAGTCTTATAAAACAGCAGAATACAAAATTTATATCAGCCATGGCTGAAGAAACAAACCCACAAGCGGCACCCGAGCAAGAAGCTCCAAAAGCTGCTGAAAACCCACAACCCACAACCAACACTGCTGAGGATTTTTTATCCAACTTTAATTGGCACAATTACGAAGAAGGAATCGACGTAATTGAAGACAAACAATTGGAGGAATTCGAAGCCTTGGTTAAGGAGAACTTTGTCGATACTGCAGATGATGACGTCATCGAAGGTGAAGTTGTCTTTATGACAGATCGTGAAGCGATTATTGACATTAATGCAAAGTCAGAAGGAGTAATCTCCTTAAACGAATTCCGCTACAATCCTGATTTAAAAGTAGGAGACAAGGTAGAGGTAATCGTTGATACCCGTGAAGACCGTACTGGACAATTGGTACTTTCTCACAGAAAAGCACGTGTAATCAAAGCTTGGGATAGAGTAAACAATGCGCATGACAATGGTGAAATCGTAAACGGTTTTGTAAAATGCCGTACCAAAGGAGGAATGATCGTAGATGTTTTTGGCATCGAAGCTTTCTTACCGGGTTCACAAATCGACGTGAAGCCTATCCGCGATTACGACCAATATGTAAATAAAACAATGGAATTCAAGGTGGTAAAAATCAACCACGAATTTAAAAACGTTGTTGTTTCGCATAAAGCGCTTATCGAAGCCGATATCGAAGAGCAGAAAAAAGAAATCATCGGTCAGTTAGAAAAAGGTCAAGTACTAGAAGGAACCGTAAAGAACATTACTTCTTACGGAGTCTTTATCGACTTGGGCGGTGTAGATGGATTGATTCACATCACCGACCTTTCTTGGAGCCGTATCAATCACCCAAGCGAGATCTTAGAATTGGATCAGAAATTGAACGTTGTTATCTTAGACTTTGATGACAACAAATCTCGTATCCAACTTGGATTAAAACAATTGAAAGCCCACCCGTGGGAGCAATTGGGTGAAACCATCAAAGAAGGAGAAAAAGTGAAAGGTAAAGTAGTGGTTATTGCTGACTACGGTGCTTTCATTGAAATCGAAGATGGTGTAGAAGGATTGATCCACGTTTCTGAAATGTCTTGGTCTACGCACTTGCGTTCTGCACAAGATTTTGTCAACGTAGGCGACGAAGTAGAGGCCGTTATTTTGACCCTTGATCGTGAGACACGCAAAATGTCTTTAGGGATCAAGCAATTGACTCAAGATCCTTGGACAGACATCACTGCGAAGTATCCTGTAGGGTCTAAGCACAGTGGAGTAGTACGCAACTTTACCAACTTTGGTGTATTCATCGAATTGGAAGAAGGAATCGACGGATTGGTGTACATCTCTGATCTTTCTTGGACCAAAAAGGTTAAGCACCCATCTGAGGTATTGACTGTTGGAGAAACCATTGATGTTGTGGTATTAGAATTGGATGTGGAAGGCCGCAAACTGAGTTTGGGTCACAAGCAAACCAAAGATAATCCATGGGATCAGTATGCCGATGAGTTTGCAGAAGGAACGGTTCACAATGCAGAGTTATCTGAGATTGTAGACAAAGGGGCTACCATTGTTTTCAATGAAAACATTACCGCTTTTGTTCCCTCGCGTCATTTAGAGAAAGAAGATGGTACCAAAGTAGGTTTAAATGAAGCCATCGACTTTAAGATCATCGAATTCAATAAAGAATTTAAGCGTGTTGTGGCTTCCCATACCGCTATCTTTAAAGAAGAAGAGCGTCGTAATATCCAAAAAGCGTCTAAGCGTATTCAGTCTGAAAACGCAGAAAAGACAACCCTTGGGGATTTGGATGCCTTGATGAATCTCAAGCAACAAATGGACAAAAAGTAAAACACTTACTTTTTTTATAGACAACCCCCTTTTATGCAAAGGGGGTTTTTTTATGGCTAGGGCTAAAACCATGCGGGAAAAAAACTTATTTTTGTTGCTATGGAAGGTCAACCAAAATTATTACTGAGTCCCCCCCAAATAAAAATCGCGCTAGAGCGTTTGGCCTGTCAGTTATTGGAAAGACACCTGGACTTTTCTGAGACTGTTCTTATTGGGTTACAACCCCGAGGAATAGCTGTTTTACAACGTTTGCAGCACATTTTATCCGAACAGTACCACTTACAAAATATAGCCACTGGAAAATTAGACATCACTTTTTTTAGGGATGATTTTAGACGCAATGACACTCCCCATCGTGCAAGCTCTACAGAATTGGAGGTGCCGATTGAAGGAAAAAAAGTCGTCTTAATCGATGATGTTCTCTACACAGGCCGAAGTATACGCGCTGCGTTAACGGCCATTGATAGTTATGGTCGCCCCAGTGAAATTGAACTCTTGACCCTTATCGATAGACGTTTTAGCCGTCATTTGCCCATACAACCCGATTATGTGGGCCGGCAAGTAGATGCGCTTCAAAACGATAAAGTGACGGTAAATTGGAAAGAATTGCACGGAGAAGATGCCGTGTACCTAATCAAAGACACCCATGAGTGAACTGAGTGTAAACCATCTGTTGGGGATCAAATACCTCAATGAATCAGACTTGCATCTGATTTTTGAAACGGCGGATCGTTTTAAAGAGGTCATCAATCGACCCATTAAAAAAGTGCCTAGCCTTAGGGATGTTACCATTGCCAACCTATTTTTTGAGAATAGTACCCGGACCAAACTTTCTTTTGAATTGGCCGAAAAACGCCTTAGCGCTGATATTCTTAATTTCTCTGCCGCGCAATCTTCTGTAAAGAAAGGAGAGACGCTAGAAGATACCGTCAACAATATTTTAGCCATGAAAGTGGACATGGTGGTGATGCGTCATCCTCACCCTGGGGCAGCTTCTTTTTTATCCAAAAAAGTAGATGCATGCATCATCAATGCGGGGGATGGAACTCATGAACACCCTACTCAGGCGCTTTTAGATGCGTTTTCGATCCGAGAAAAGTTGGGGGATGTTGCTGGCAAAAAAGTAGTGATTGTCGGGGATATTTTGCATTCTCGCGTGGCTTTATCCAACATATATGCGCTTACCGCACTGGGGGCAGAGGTTAAGATTTGTGGCCCTAAAAGTTTGATTCCGAAATACATTGAGAGTTTGGGGGTTACCGTAGAACCTGACCTTAGAAAAGCACTCCTTTGGTGTGATGTAGCCAATATGCTTCGCGTTCAAAACGAACGTATGGATAAAAGTTACTTTCCCTCTGTAAGAGAATATGCGCAACTCTATGGACTAAACCTTCCCCTTTTAGAAAGTTTGAATAAGTCTATTGTCGTCCTGCATCCCGGCCCTATAAACAGGGGAGTAGAAGTTACTTCTGCGGTGGCCGACTCTGAGCACGCCATTATATTGGATCAAGTAGAAAATGGGGTCGCCATTCGGATGGCGGTCATTTATCTTTTGGCTGAAAAATTAATTATCCCAACAAACGCATAATGGCTTTAGATCAAGTACAGCATATCACCTGGTCTGATGTTGATGATTCACTTCCTGATGCATTGACCTCAGATCTTATAATCACCTTTCCGACCGAGGCACCTGAAACACATATTCCGGCTTTAATCAAAGCCCTTGCGTCATGGGATGACGTTAGTTTTTCTGTGGTCATACTCACCGATACAGATCGCCTACATTTATTTCCAGAACACCTTTCTTCTGTTCCTACTTTACAAGAAGCTTACGATATCATTGAGTTAGAACGAATAGAACGTGACTTAGGTTTTTAGTATGGAATTAACGATTCTGGGTTGCAATGCAGCCACCCCTAGAAAAAATGCACAAACTACCGCTCAGCTCCTTGAAATAAAAGGGCAAATGATTTTGATTGATTGTGGGGAAGGAACACAAATTCAACTCCGTAAGCTCGGTGTAAAATTTGCCCGCATTCAACACATCTTTATTTCGCACCTTCACGGCGATCATTTTTATGGTCTTATTGGCCTAATCAGTACGTTTCGCTTGCTTGGGCGTACGGCAGATTTACATGTGTATGGACCAAAAGGCATCAAAGAAATCATCACCCTACAGCTTAAATTGGCCAATTCGTGGACCGATTATGCCCTCTATTTTCATGAATTGGAGGGAGAGGCATCTACCCTTGTCCTGGATCATGAAAAATTTACCGTACAGACCTTACCCTTAGATCATAGGGTCTATACCAATGGCTATCTTTTTCGTGAAAAAGAGGGGCCGAGAAGAATCAATAAAGAAGCCTTGACGCACCATAAGGTGAGCATCGCCGATATGGAAAACCTCAAAAGCGGAAAAGATGTATATACGGAAGATGGGGAGTTGATTAAAAACGACCAGCTTACCTTTGCTCCTGTAGCGCCCAAGTCCTATGCTTTTTGTAGCGATACGGCCTATAAACCCGACCTAGCGTCCTTGATTGAGGGGGTAGATATCCTTTATCATGAGTCCACTTTCTTGGATCATCACCAAGATCTTGCCCAAAAAACAAAACACAGTACTGCAGCCGAAGCAGCCAAAATTGCCGCAACAGCGGGGGTGAAACAGTTGATTTTGGGACACTTTTCGTCCCGTTATCCGGACTTAAATGAATTTATCGTTCAAGCCAATGCTCATTTTGAACCGGTGCATTTGGCCGAAGATGGTAAAAAATTTAAATGGGATTAAGCTTAAATCCGTTCATACAGCCAAGCGGGGAGTCGTTTGAGTAAAAAGGCAATCCCTCCCCATCTACGACTAACATATACTTTCCGTTTTTTTTGTTCTATAGCGTGTAAGATTTGTCTTGCGGCTTTATCTACTGCGGCTACCCAAAAAAGGCCATCTCCTTTGGCCATAGCCGTATCGACAAAACCGGGTTGTATGTCCGTAATGTCAATGTTGTGTTTGTGTTTTTTACTCATACAGCGCAAAGCTTCAAGATAATTTGCTTGAAATGCCTTCGAGGCCCCATAGGATGGACTATGTCGATTTCCACGAATCGAAGCAATGGAACTAATGCCGACTAAATGTCCATACCCCTGAACTTTAAATTGTTCATAGACATACTGATATACCCGTGCAGTTCCCACCACATTGGTTTGTATACTTTCTTCTTCGAGCTCCCATTTAAGGCTACTGTTTAGATGGGCCATGCCCGAAGAAACAATGACCAAATCAATTTTTTCGAATACGCTCCACAGCTGTGCAATGGATTTTGGCGATGCAGTCACATCTTGTATGTCTTGATAATGACAGTGAACCCGATCGGGGGCAGTAGCTTTAAGTTCCTCCAATAATGGAAGTCGACGGCCGGTAATGCCGACCTTCCATCCTTTTTTTAAAAGCAATTCCACCAAGGCCTTTCCAATTCCTGAGCTTGCCCCGATTACTATAGCATTTTTCATTTCCTATCTTTCAAGTGAATATATTAAAATCTTGGCATTGAAAGTTAAACAGAAAGGTTTTTCGTCCCCATGACTTATTTGTAAATTGCAGCATGAAGAAGAATGAAAATATAGGCCATTTACGAAAGTCTTACGAGCAGGGGGTTTTAAGTGATAATGCTTTACAGGAGGACCCGTTTGTATTATTTGATCTATGGTTTAAACGCGCAGATGCAGAAGAAAGAATAGAGGAGGCCAACGCAATGACACTGGCTACACTAGACGAGCAAGGCTATCCAAAAGCTCGTGTTGTACTCTTGAAACAGTACGGGGCAGAGGGCTTTGTTTTCTATACCAATTACAACAGTCAAAAAGGAAAGGCCATCGCACATCACCCCCAAGTGAGTCTCAGCTTTTTTTGGCCTGCCTTGGAACAACAGATCATTATTCGTGGAAAGGCTTCAAGG
>WTJB01000204.1 GCA_011526335.1 Candidatus Arcticimaribacter sp. | reverse complement strand
CCCAAGAATCATCCATTTGAGAAAGGAGATTTCTATGTTGTACTCATTTTCAAGTAAACCGATCAAAACAGAATTGGGGGGAGTCCCAATAACAGTTGCAATCCCTCCTGCATTGGCAGAAAAGGCAATCCCCAACATTACACTCAATGAAAAATGTTGTTCTTCTTTAGTGAAAACATCATCACTTTTAACCAACAATTGAATAACCGATAGCGCAATGGGAAGCATGACCACTGTACTGGCTGTATTGGAAATCCACATGCTCATAAACGCTGTTGCCATCATAAATCCCAAAATAACCCGATTGGGAGTCGTTCCTGTTTTATGAATAATGGTTAAGGCAATACGTTTATGCAAATTGACTTTTTCCAGCGCCGAGGCCAACACAAAGCCCCCAAAAAACAAGAAAACAATGGAACTTCCATAATTGGCGCCCACTTCATTCATACTCATCACGCCAAAGAGGGGAAAAATAACAAGGGGCAAAAGTGCAGTTACCGAAATAGATACCGCCTCGGTGATCCACCAACACACCATCCAGGCAGCCAAACCAATGACTACAATTGCTTGATGATTAAAGTTTTCAACGGGTACAAAGTAGGTTAGGGCAAAGAGGAGGGGGCCCAAAATCAAACCAATTTTTTTACTCATCTAAAAAGTTTACTTTCCTAAAGATAACGCAATTTCTTTTGTGCAAGTTTATGGGTATTCATCGAAAGTATTTTTCAAAAGAAACTGGCTGAAAATCTGATAATTAAGTTTTTTAGTTTAACTTTAAAACGAAAAAGAAAATTAAAATTGCTATGGAAACTGCTATCCAACCCCAAATCGACGCAGCGAATGCGTTTTCACAACCTATACACTGTACACAGTATCTCGTCAATGGCGTACTAAAATCATGGAAGGGCAACACTACTGAGGTCTATTCAACGATTTATACCGAAAATGAAAAGGGTGATGTCGGCCCCACTTTATTGGGATCGATACCCGATATGGAAACCGATGCGGCTCTAGATGCTTTGAACGCAGCAGAGAAAGCCTTTAATCGTGGACAAGGGGCTTGGCCAACGATGAAAGTAAAAGACCGCCTCAAATGCCTTGAAAATTTTGCTGAAAAAATGAAAGAACACCGCGAAGAAGTGGTGGAACTTTTGATGTGGGAAATTGCCAAAAACAAAGCCGATTCCTACAAAGAATTTGATCGCACGGTAGATTATATCTACGATACGATAGAAGCCTATAAAAAACTCGATCGAAAAAGTGCCAAATTCGATAAACAATCGGGGATACATGCCCATATACGGCGTGGCCCCCTGGGGGTGGTATTGTGTTTAGGGCCTTATAATTACCCGCTAAACGAAACCTTTTGTTTGCTCATTCCTGCCATCATAATGGGAAATACAGCCATTTTTAAGCCGGCGAAACATGGAGTGCTGTTGATTACCCCGCTTTTAAAAGCATTCCACGAAAGCTTTCCCCCCGGTGTAGTCAATATTGTTTTTGGTCGTGGACGCAAAATTGCTTCCCCTATAATGCAAACGGGAAAGATAGATGTACTGGCCCTGATCGGTCATTCTTCTTCTGCAGTAGCCTTGCAAGATTTACATCCCTATAAAAATAGACTGCGTTTAGTGCTTGGTTTAGAAGCAAAAAACCCTGGGATTATTTTACCTGATGCCGATTTGGATCTGACCATAAAAGAATGCATCTCTGGAACATTATCCTACAATGGCCAGCGTTGTACGGCTTTAAAAATACTCTTTGTTCATGAGTCTATTGTGGATGAGTTCAATCGACGTTTTGCCAAAGCGGTAGATGAACTTCAGTATGGTCTTCCGTGGGAAGAGGGTTCATTTTTGACCCCCCTGCCAGAACCCAGTAAGCCTGCCTATATCCAGGATTTAATCAAAGATGCTAAAGCCAAAGGGGCTAAGGTGTTGAATAAAAAAGGCGGAAATTTATCCCATAACTATTCCTATCCAGCGGTGCTTTATCCGGTGAGTAAAGAAATGGATGTCTATCATGAAGAACAATTTGGCCCGGTGGTACCCATTATGTCTTACAAAGACATCAATGAACCTTTAGACATTATGGCCGCTTCTGAATATGGGCAACAGGTG
>WTJB01000124.1:1391-2126 GCA_011526335.1 Candidatus Arcticimaribacter sp. | reverse complement strand
GATTAAGTTCAAGTTGATTTTTAAACCTTATTATGAAAAATGTATCCTCAACTCAAAATCTTTATTTAAAGATGCAACAGATGAGTATAACAAAGCAAACGGTATGTAATAAATGGTAGCTATAAAGTAACTGGCGGTAGGAATTTTGTAAAAACTGGTCAAATTAGATCACGGCAGCCAGTCCCATTCCAAGGAGGATACTGATGAATTTTTGCCCATTGAAGGTGTGCCCTTCCGCACTTTCAAACAAAATAGTGGTCGATATATGCAAAAGTAAGCCGACAACAAAGGAGGTTAAACCGGGTAAAATCGATGCAATTCTTGGGAGGTAAGCGACAGAACTTCCCAGAGGAGTCATGAGGGCAAAAAGCAGCAACGCCCCCGCTTTTGTTGCCCCTTTTGATGGGGTTTGCAAAAACAAAAGAGCAAGTACCATAGCGATCAAAAACTTGTGAATACTCACCGCCCACAGCAATTCTTGGTTCACTGCAAGGGGGAGACCTTCGAGTAAGGCATGAATACACAAACTAATCATCAATACCCACAAGCGATTTTGATGGGGATGATGATGCACGTGCCCGTGTTCGGCACCTTTAGAAAAAAATTCTAAAATATTTTGCACTATGATGCCGCCGAGGAGCCAGTAGCCTGTCGATGGCAAGGCATGATGATAAATTTCAGGGAGCATTTCCAACACAAGCACCCCCAGCAAATAGGCCCCGCTGAATGCCAATA
>WTJB01000124.1:0-1381 GCA_011526335.1 Candidatus Arcticimaribacter sp. | reverse complement strand
ACCACGCGACGGTAAAACCCGCAATGGCGCTTAAAAAGGGAAAGAGGTAAATGGTTGCGATGGGATGCTGTTTTTGCTCAAATCATTTAATTCCGATAAAATTAAACTATTTTTGAACGCAGCGAAAATCTCCATGGAAACAAATTTTAAAATGACCGCCAAAACCTTTTTTGGCTTTGAACCGCTTTTGAGCGACGAACTCAAAAAATTGGGGGCACAAGAGGTGGTAACGGGCAACCGCGTCGTGCATTTTAAGGGGGATAAAGGGTTTATGTACAAAGCCAATCTATCCCTTCGAACGGCGCTTAAAATTTTAAAACCCATCCATAAATGTCGATTGAATAATGAGCAAATGCTTTATCAATCGGTATACGATTTTCCCTGGGAAGATTATTTTGACAGCTCTTCTACTATTGCCGTTGATAGCGTCGTGTTTGGAGATGTTTTTACACACTCTCTGTATGTCTCTCAACGAGTCAAAGATGCTATCGTTGACCGCTTTCGTGCGCGTACAGGGCAGCGACCATCGGTGGATTTGAATCGTCCAGATGTTCGGATCAACGTTCACATTGACCGCAATGAAGGAACATTTTCTTTAGACAGCTCTGGCCCTTCTTTGCACCATCGGGGGTATCGGACGGCCACCAACAAAGCCCCTCTCAACGAAGTGCTTGCAGCGGGATTGATCCTATTGTCAGGATGGGATACACGCACCGATTTTTTAGATCCCATGTGTGGGAGCGGGACCTTGTTGATTGAAGCGGCCATGTTGGCCTGTAAAATTCCAGCCAACATCAATAGAAAAGCCTTTGCCTTTGAAAAGTGGAAAGATTGGGATGAAGATTTGTATCTGAAAATTGAAGAAGCCCAACTGAATAAAATTCAAGGATTGGCGGGATCAATACAAGGGTACGACAAATCACCATCGGCGGTGCAAAAAGCACTTCAAAACTGCGAAAATGCCCATTTGGAAGAATTCATTTCTATCGATAAAAACAATTTCTTTTACACGGAAAAAAAATCTGATACCCCCTTGCACCTGTTGACCAATCCGCCCTACGGTGAGCGTTTAACCGGAGATATTAATGGGTTGTACCAGCAAATAGGGGACACCTTAAAACAGCGGTACCTCAATACCCACGCTTGGCTAATTTCCTCCAATTTTGACGCACTGAAACATGTTGGTCTGCGCCCCACAAGGAAAATTAAATTGTTCAACGGTAAATTGGAAACGCGTTTGTCGCACTATCACATTTATCCCGGAACCAAAAAATTACACAAGAAAAACAACACCGCACCATGAATAAAAAATCCCTAGCCCTCGTTTTAAATTTTATTTTTTTTGGTGGTATTTTTCTTTTGATTAAAAACACCATTGGCA
>WTJB01000228.1 GCA_011526335.1 Candidatus Arcticimaribacter sp. | reverse complement strand
GGCCGCTAGCATTCCATCCTCACCAGGGGTTCCATGTATCATATTGACTACAGCATCAAAACCATAAGTTTTTCCCTCCTTGATAAAAGTAAAGTCCTTCGCTAAGGGAAAAGATGATCCTTCTTGAGTTTTTACGGTCCAACTATCCTGGTTTAAGGAAACCAAATAGCATTCAAATAAGTCACTTTCCAACAAGCAGTCAAAAACGACTTGTCCGCTTTTTAATGAAATTTCTGCTTCAGAAGTATATCCTCCACAAGCAATCCCTATACGTTGTTTTTTCATTGGGTTGTTTTGTCCATAGACAAAGGTAATTTTTTTCTTTAGGAACATTCCGTAAAGGTTTTATTATCTTTACCCCTGAAGCATCAACATGGATTTTATTCGATTTTTTTTTAGTAAACAGTTTCTTAAACACCTTGCCGCAGCATTTGGGGTAGGTCTTGTACTCCTGTTTGCTCTTCATTTTGGTTTATCCAAAATTACAGCACACAATCAGTATGTTATTGTTCCTGATTTGGAGGGGTTTTCTATTTCTGACATTCAGGTTTTGGAAGATCAGGTAGATTTTCGTTTTGCGGTTTTAGATTCCACAAAATTTAATCCTCAATACCCTCCCTTATCGGTCATAGAACATGTACCCAGTGCTGGTGCAGAAGTAAAAAAAGATCGTAAAATTTACTTGACCCTGAATCCTTCGGGATACCGTAAATTACGTGTCCCCGATGTGGTACAGGTCACCCGACGAAATGCCGAAACCAAGCTGACCGCTGTGGGTTTTGAATTAGGCGAAATTACCTACCGCAATAATATCGGGAAGAATATGGTTTTAGAGATGCGTTACAAGGGGCAAAAAATAGAAGCGGGGAGGCTATTACCCAAAACATCCAAAATAGATTTGGTACTTGGTAATGGAAAAAGATAAACATCAAGAAGAAAATTTTTCGGAAGAACTGCATGAGCATTTTTCTTTTGTAGCTGACAAAGGGCAAGAACCGCTAAGGGTAGATAAATACCTGATGAACAGGATCGAAAACGCTACGCGAAATAAAATACAGCAGGCTGCAAAAGCAGGGTCAATCTTCGTGAATGAAAAGCCCGTGAAATCGAACTATAAAGTAAAAGGCAATGATGTGGTGCGTGTTCTTTTTTCTCACCCGCCTTATGAAAACTTGCTGGTAGCAGAAGATATCCCCATCTCAGTAGTTTTTGAAGACGATAGCCTTATTGTCGTGAACAAAGCTGCAGGTATGGTTGTGCATCCAGGACATGGCAATTACTCGGGAACCTTAATCAATGCCCTATTGTTTCATTTTGATGCCTTACCACAAAACGAACAACAGCGCCCAGGATTGGTTCATCGCATAGACAAAGACACCAGTGGACTTTTGGTTATTGCCAAGACCGAATTGGCCATGACCCACCTTTCCAAGCAGTTTTTTGATAAAACTTCTGAAAGAAAATACATAGCATTGGTTTGGGGAGATCTAAAAGAAGACCAAGGAACCGTAGAGGGACACATCGGGAGGCATCCAAAAAATCGTCTGCAAATGACGGTTTATCCAGATGGAGAAGCCGGAAAACCCGCCATTACGCACTATAAAGTACGGGAGCGTTTTGGTTATGTTACCCTGGTGGAATGTCAATTAGAAACGGGACGTACGCATCAGATAAGAGCGCATATGAAGCATATGGGTCATACGCTTTTTAACGATGAGCGCTATGGAGGAAATGCCGTTTTAAAAGGAACCAGTTTTAGTAAATACAAGCAATTTGTAGACAACTGTTTTAAGCTTTTGCCCCGCCAAGCCCTACATGCCAAAACCCTTGGTTTTGAACATCCAAAAACGGGAGAATGGATGCAATTTGATTCGGAGCTACCCGATGATTTTCAGCAGGCCATCCTAAAATGGCGTCAATATGCCCAGCATAAGAACTTGTGATATTTCTATTGAAAATGAATATTGCCTTGGGCTATGGTGTGGTCAATTCTTTTTATTTTTGAAGAAAAGCGCTTAGTATGAAAATGATTATTTCTCCTGCCAAATCACTGAATTTTAAGTCGGCACTTCCGACCCAAGAATACAGTAATCCAGATTTTTTACCCGAAGCGGAACGAATCAATAAACTGTTGAAAAAGAAATCGGTACGTGCTTTAGGGAAATTGATGGGCATATCGGAACAATTGTCTCAATTAAATTGGGAACGCAATCAATCGTTTTCACTTCCCTTTACTCCAGACAATTCTCGCCCTGCGCTTTTTGCATTCGATGGAGATGTATATACGGGTATAGACGCCTACTCTTTATCGGAGAGCAAAATACAACTTGCTCAAGAAAAACTTAGTATTTTATCGGGGCTGTACGGTATCTTAAAACCCTTGGATCTCATACAAGCCTATCGTTTAGAAATGGGAACTAAAATGCCTGTTGGGGTGAAAAAAAATCTACCCGCTTTTTGGAAAGATAAAGTCACTGCTCAATTGAATAAAGACTTAGACGGGCAAGCCTATCTTTTAAATCTTGCCAGTAACGAATACTTTGCTGCCGTAGATACAAAAAACATTAAGGCTGAGATCATTACACCTCAGTTTAAAGATTTTAAAAACGGGCAATTCAAAATGATTTCTTTCTTTGCAAAAAAAGCCCGTGGCCTGATGGTGCGTTATGTACTTGATCAGAACATCACCGATTTCGAAGAATTGAAAGATTTTTCTTCCGAAGGCTACCAGTATAGCGAAGAGCATACAACTCATCCGCTACAACCGGTATTTATTCGCTAGACTTCAAAGCGGCTGCTTTTCGTTTATTTTTTTTGGTTTTGCGTCTCACTCTGTAGCTTTTGTTGACGATTTTCCCCCGGCGTGTTTTTTTGTCTCCTTTTCCCATAAGTAGTAGATTTGGTCTTTTAAAGCTAATCGATTTGTATTAAACGGCCAAATGTTCTACCACACCCACCCTTATGCACCCTATATTTTTTCGGATACTGAACGGTTGATTGTAGGTACGCTTCCGCCACCAAGATTTACCACAGGCGCGTTAAATGATGAGGATGTAGATTTTTGCTACGGCAGTAGCAATGGCCTTTTATGGAAAGTTTGGGATAAGTTGTATGACCTTAATCTGGTGTACGAAAATACCCATCATGCCATTGCGCAAAGACAAGCTTTTCTACAGCGTGAAAAAATTGGCATATGCGATATTGTAGGTGCGGCCTATCGGGATAAGATCGATGCCTCTGATCTGGGGATGCAACAGCCCGAGTTGCGCGACCTCTTGGGGATATTGGAACAACACCCCAAGGTGAGGACCCTAATCTTTACGGGAGGAAACAGCAAAAATGGCCCCGAGTATTTCTTTCGTAAGCTGCTCAAAGAAGCGAAGATTCCCTTGGAATGCCTAGACGATCAAGTCCCGCGAAAACATCAATTTCATCTAGCCGGAAGAACCCTTACCACCTATAGTCTTACGGCTCCCTCAGGTACCGCCAATCGCGCCATTGGGAGTATGGATGCCTATAAAAAAAACAAAGCGCGCAATCCTAAATATACGACCATGGATTTTCGGGTGGAGCAGTATGGAAAGGTTTTTCTTCAAGAAAAATAGTATCTTGTTTTTCCATCAAATCTTTGTCTATGAAACTTCTTTGGCTAGTTGTTGTTTTTCTATCCCTTAGCTCTTGCGCAACTCTTTTTAACCGACCCTCACAACGTCTTCGTTTATACACCAATGAGGCCACTCAATTGGTCGTCGACAATGATACACTTGCTGGCCGACAGCAGGTACATGATTTTGTCGTTAAGCGTTCTCGAGCGTCTTTGCCTCTTGAGATTCTAGGCGATTCAATGCAACGGAACCTGGAGGTTATTCCTTACAATTCTTTTGCCTACCATCTTAATTTTTCTTATCCTCATTTAAATATTTTGATAGGGTGGCTCGTTGATCGGAAGTCTCCAAAGCGTTATGCTTATCCAACCCATTTAAGTGTTGATTTAAAGGATTCTTTGCATCCCTATTATGACTACAATCTGTTTAATATTCCCAAGCAGTTGATCAAGGTAACTCCTGCAAAAATATTTAGCATTCACAACTCAAGTATAGAAGTCGCCTATGAGCGTCCCACAGGCAAAGACTTTTCTACCCAATTGATGGTGTCTTATCTCTTTCCGAATTCCATTTACCAAATTTCTTCCCGTTTTAAAGAAAATACAAAGGGATATCGTATTGCTTTTGAAGAACGCTTTTTTCTTAAAAAAGCGGCTCCTTTTGGAAGTTATATTGCCTTAGAGTTAGATTACTTAAAAAAAAGGGCCTTTCATGAAGAGTACTTTTACAACAAGGCAATTGAAGAACCCTACCTAGATACTTTTTTGGTACACTCCCAATACCTGAGTGCCAACCTAAAGTTTGGTTATCAAAAAGAATATGGGAAACTATTTGTCGATTTTTATGCAGGAATAGGCCGACGCAACAGAACAATACATCATTCGCAAAGAGACAACCCTGCGGATGAGATTCATAACCATACCCACTTCGATTTTAAGTACAATCGCATTCTAGAGGGAAGACATACTACTGTAAGTATCCCGCTCAATTTTCGAATGGGATGGCGGTTTTAGAAGTTGTGATGAAAGCTCAGTTGCAATTGATTTTTAGCCCAGGCATTGGTGGTTTGCCTCATGGTGCCCAATTGCACTTTCATCCCTTGTTTTATTTGGTACCCTAAAGCGTAATACCTTCGGTTACGGTCAAATATTTCTACCGTGTTCCCATTCCCAATGCTGCGTTCTCCGTTGATAAAGAGTTCATTGTAAATAGACAAATAAACCGTTTTGTCCTCAATTACTGCTTTGTTCAGCGGGATGTTTAAAAACAAATTGTAACGGTAGCGGGTTCTAAAGTCTTGATTTTCTACAAAGCGTTGCTCATAGCGAAAACGATGATTGGTATACAGACGTTTTCCAAATTTTACGGGAAAGAGGGCCTCTTGGTAGATGCGATTTTCCTTTACCGTAGCCTCGCTATCGCCAAAGGTTCCTGTGGTGATATTTCCATAGCCTAAGGTCAATTTTACCTCGGCATTTTTCGGGCGATAGGTAATTCCACTTCGGATTAATAATTGCTCTAAATCGTCTGCAACGCCCCAGTTTCGCCATTGGATATCTCCTTGAACGCCCCAGGAGCTTTCTTTGAATTTCGCATCAAAAAAATACATATACCATCCTCCCAGTTGGTCTTGATCGATCTGAGCATAGAGCTGGGTATTGAACAATAGGGTAAAGGCAATATATATAAGGGTCTTTTTCATGGTCATTTTCATTTTATCTTTCTTAGACGAAAATAGAGTCTTTTCTACACATAGACAAGTAGCCCATAGGGGAGAAGCTATGCTCGAATAGAACGGATAAACTCCTCAATATGCGCTACGCCTTTTTCCTCCAGAAACTTTATAAAGGCCGAACCGATAATCGCTCCCCTAGAATGGGTTGTAGCTGCGGTGTAGGTTTCTGCATTACTGATGCCAAAACCAACCACTGTTGGAGTAGTCAATTGCATGGCTGCAATTCGCTCAAAATAAGATGTTTGGGTGGTTCCAAAGGTGTTTTTGGCTCCCGTTACACTAGCACTACTTACCATATAAATAAAACCATTGGAAACATCATCGATATAGCGAATGCGTTTTTCTGGGGTTTGTGGCGTAATCAAGAACATATTGTATAAACCGTGTTGGTCAAACAATTTTTTGTACTGTTCGTGATATACATCTACGGGCAGGTCCGGAATGATTAATCCGTCGATGCCTATGGTTTCGCAACGTTGACAAAACTTTTCGATACCGTATTGCATCATGGGGTTAAAATAGCCCATCAAAACAAGCGGGATGCTAATCTCTTCTCGGATATTTTCGAGTTGTGCAAAGAGTTTGTCCGTTGTCATGCCATTTTGCAAAGCTTTGGTAGAGCTTTCTTGGATGGTGGGACCATCGGCTAGAGGGTCAGAAAAAGGCAAACCAATTTCGACCATATCCACTCCTGCAGCCTGCAAATTTTTTAGGATAGGGACGGTATCTTCTAGGTTGGGATGTCCAGCAGAAAAATAGATGGACAAGAGTTTTTTGTCTTCTTGAAATTTTTGGTCGATACGATTCATTACAATTTAAAATAATCAATATAGGTTGAAAGGTCTTTATCTCCACGACCTGAACAGTTAAACACAATGATTTCATCAGGGCCAAATTTGCGTACATCAAGCGCTGCAAAGGCGTGGGCTGTTTCTATGGCAGGAATAATGCCCTCCATTTGAGATAGGGTAAGCCCCCAATCCATCGCTTCTTGGTCTGGAATTGAAATGAATTCGGCTCTTTTGGAACGAAACAGGTGGGCATGCATAGGACCTACACCTGGGTAATCGAGTCCTGCCGAGATGGAATAAGGTTCTGTAATTTGTCCATCGGGGGTTTGCATTAAAAGCGTTTTACTCCCGTGAATAATTCCCTCTTTTCCTAGGGCTGAGGTTGCTGCGCTTTCTCCAGAATCAATGCCTTTCCCAGCAGCTTCAACCGCAATAATATTTACGCGTTCATCATTCAGATAATGGTAGTAAAGTCCCGCTGCATTGCTTCCGCCCCCCACACAAGCAATGACGTGGTCTGGGTAGTCTCTCCCTTCAACTTCAAGGAGCTGTGCTTTTGTTTCTTCACTTATTACAGATTGGAAACGCGCAACCATATCCGGGTAGGGGTGAGGGCCTACGACAGAACCAATAATGTAGTGGGTATCTACAGGGTTGTTGATCCAATCGCGTATAGCCTCATTGGTAGCATCTTTTAGGGTTTTACTCCCCGATTGTGCCGCTCTAACTTCGGCACCTAGCATTTTCATACGCGCTACATTCGGCGCTTGTCTTTGGATGTCCATAGCGCCCATATACACGATACATTCAATGCCCATCAAGGCACAAACCGTAGCAGTTGCTACTCCGTGTTGTCCTGCACCAGTTTCTGCAATAATTCTGTTTTTGCCTAAACGCTTGGCCAAAAGAATTTGCCCTATGGTGTTGTTGACTTTATGTGCGCCGGTATGACACAAATCTTCGCGTTTGAGATAAATTTTTGTGTTGTACTTTTTGGAAAGTCGCTCCGCAAAGTAAAGAGGCGTTGGGCGACCTACATAATCTTTTAACAAGGCGTCAAATTCTTTTTGAAACGATTCTTCAGCCGTAATTCGGATATAGTTTTCTCTTAATTCTTCTACATTAGGATAAAGCATTTCGGGGATAAAGGCTCCTCCAAAATCACCGTAATATCCTTTTTCATCTACATTATAATTCATCGAGTTGTTTTTTAAAAGCGTTAACTATTTCAATATTTTTTTCTCCTGGAGAAAGTTCAAATTTACTATTTACATCTACAGCAAAAAGCGGTAAGCCAGTTTTTATCAATTGTTTAATTTTTTCTATATCGTCAGGACCTATTCCACCGCTCAAGAAAAATGGTTTTTCAGAGGGATAATTTCCGAGTACTTTCCAGTTAAATCCTATTCCATTACCACCAGGAAGCTCTCCTTTGGTATCAAATAAAAAATAATCACAAAAAGATTCATAAGCTGAAAGTATTGAAAAGTCAAATAGATCATTGACAGAAAATGCTTTGATTACCTCCACTCCAAATTCACTTATTAAATCACAATATGCAGCTGATTCATTACCATGAAGCTGGACAGCATCTAAGTGTTGCTCTTTAATCGTCATTTGAATATAGTCTGTTGTTGCATCTACAAAAACACCAGTTTTTTTTATTGATTTTGGTAGTAAATCTGTGGTTTCACTGACATACCTACTTGATGCTCCCCAAAAAATAAATCCCATATAG
>WTJB01000184.1:5734-7872 GCA_011526335.1 Candidatus Arcticimaribacter sp. | reverse complement strand
GTCAATAACTGCGCTAACAGTAAAACCAATAGAGTGTCTATCCGTACCGCTGCAAAAACAGCAAGACACTTGTGTAAAAGTGAGGCAGCCTTAGAAATCTGGGCTGACATGATTTAAAAATTATAGACGACCTCTAAGTGATGTCCCTCAAGTGCTTTTCGGGCTTTTTGGATGTCTTGGGTAAAGCCTAAAATATAGCCTCCTCCGCCCGAGCCGCAAAGCTTAAGGTAATAGTCATTGGTTTCCAAACCTTTTTCCCATAGCGAATGAAATTGTTTGGGAATCATGGGACGGAAATTTTGAAAAACAAGCTTTGAAAGATCTTTTAGATGAGTAAACAAAGAGGGTAAATTGCCGACCAAAAAGTCATCCACACATTGGTTGGTATGTCGGATAAATTCTTCTTTCATCATCTGACGAAAGGACTCTTGCTCCATGCTTTTCATAAATAAGGAAACCATCGGTGCTGTCTCGCCCACTATCCCACTATCAATTAAAAATACAGCTCCTTTCCCTTCTGGATTTTGAGAGGGAATTCCGGTAGGTTCTACATTGTCTTTGGAATGAATTAGAATAGGAAGGCTCAGATAACTATTCAACGGATCTAGCCCGGAGGACTTCCCGTGAAAAAAAGATTCCATGGCTGAAAAAATGGCTTTCAGCTGCTGCAATTTTTCTTTGGTAAGGTTTTCCAATACGGTAATTTTCTCCACGGCATATTGATCGTAAATCGCAGCAACTAATGCGCCACTACTCCCTACCCCATAACCCTGAGGAATACTGCTGTCGAAATATAATTTTTTATCAAGATCCGCTTGGAGTTTGTCCCAATCAAAACGAACGATATCGGCAGGAATGGACTTCAAATGAGCGCAAAAAGATTTTAAACTTTTATGCGACTGCATGTGTTCTGCTTCTTGGGCAAACTTGAGTGCCCCTCTATAGAAATTATAGGGGATGGACAATCCTTTAGAATCTTTTATGATTCCATATTCCCCGAAGAGTAATATTTTGGCGTAAAATAAAGGTCCTTTCATAGCAGTACAAAGTTACACTTTTTTGGCCCCCGTACCAACCTCATCATCAATGTATTGCCTCTCTTGGCAAAAAGCAGCAAGCTCTGTTTTGATAAAATGAGCAATAGGCTGTTCTTCTTCTTGTGGATACAGCAGATGTACATTGGCTCCAGCGTCTAGGGTAAAACAAAGATGAAGTCCGGTATCCTGTCTAAATTCTTCCACTTTATTCAATACGGTAAGTGTATTGGGGTGCATCAAAATAAAGGCCGGCTGCGAAGCCATCATTAGGGCATGCAGGGTTAATGCTTCGGACTCTACCAGAGGAATAAACGCTTGTACATCGCCCGATTCTAAAATCGATTTAAGCTGCTTCATATGGGTGTGAGCTTGCTCAAATCGGGCTGGAGCATAGGGGTTGTTTTTCATCAAATTGTGTCCCACTGTACTGCTTACCTTTTTTTGTCCTTGGTCTATGAGCAAGATTGTGTCTTTATAGGTCGTAAAAACGGGGTGCAATGTTTCAGCAAATGGGGAGGCGAAATCATCAGAACTACCTGAAAAAGCGGCTGTTTTGCCCCAAGACATCATAGGGCCTTGAATACTTCTAGCGGCACTTCCAGATCCTAGACGAGCCAGAAAGGAAGCTTTCTTATAAAAAGAATCCTCATCCATTGGATTGTTGAGATGTTCAATGCTCAATATTCCCAAGGCCATCGCACTCATGCCAGAAGCCGAGGAAGCGATCCCACTACTGTGTGGAAAAGTATTTTTACTGGAAATGGCTAGATGGTGGTCTTTTATATAGGGAGCATAAGGCAATATCCGCTCGAAAAAGGCTTCTATTTTTGGATGAAATGCCGGGGTTTCTTTTCCCTCAAATAAAAAATCGAAGGAAAATCCATCTCCCTGTTTTTCCCTAGGCGAAAAAGCCACTTCTGTTATTGTCTTACAATGCGAGAGGGTAAAACTGATGGAAGGGTTGGAAGGCAGCTGCTGTCCGTATTTTCCCCAGTATTTTACAAGAGCAATATTACTAGGAGATTCCCAAGTAGTTTTCCCTGTAAGCGGGTCAAATGCATTAGGAATAAAGTCATTGTTTCTTTTCATAGACTATAAAGA
>WTJB01000184.1:2885-5724 GCA_011526335.1 Candidatus Arcticimaribacter sp. | reverse complement strand
ATAAAGATACAGTGCCTTGAACAAATACCTAAAAAAATGAGTATCTTTTAGCATGCGAAGACAAACACGTATACGTATTTGGGCAACGGTAACTGGGGTAGCCCTATGCATTACCTTAGGGGGAATTTCCGGGATCGTGACCCGGAATGCCATCCCCACATGGTATGCCGCATTAGACAAGCCCTTTTTTACCCCTCCCAATTGGGTATTTGCTCCGGTGTGGACAACGCTATATATTTTAATGGGGATCGCCTTTGGATGGATATTCTCTTATGGGTTTCATCACAAATGGGTAAAAACGGCAGTGTTTTATTTTTTCGTCCAATTGGTACTCAACGGCTTATGGTCACTGATCTTTTTTGGCCTAAAAACACCGCTATGGGCATTGGTCGTTCTTATAGGATTGCTCTTATGGTTAGGACAAACCATTCGCTGGTTTAAAGTAATCCATCTTAAAGCAGCCTACCTTCTTTACCCTTATTTTGCATGGTGTGTTTACGCTACCGCGCTAAATGCTGCCATTGTTTGGCTCAACTAATGCATGCGTTCAGGAAAATCTGTAATAATCCCGTCAACGCCTAAAGCCTTTACTTGTTCGATATCGTCTTTGGCATTTACAGTCCAGGGGTAAACCTTAAACCCAGCCTTTTGGATTTGTTTTACATTTTTTGACGTTAAGCTCTTATAGTTAGGATTGATGGCTATGGCGTCCAAATTCTGAGCAACGACAAGGGCATCCAAAGGATCGTCTTCAGTCAATACAGCAATATCAAAACCACTTTTTGCTTGATAAAAGATCTCCAATTCATTCCAATCAAAGCTTGAAATAAAGACCGTTTTTGGATCCAATCCCTTTTCTGCAACATAGGATTCTAGTAGGGCTACGGTAGGCAATGCTGTTTGCGTCCCTTTTAGCTCTATGTTGAGTAGTGCTTTTCCGTTTACGATATCCAAAACCTCCCTCAGGGTAGGAATGGGAGCTTGGTTCAGTACCGTAATTTTTTGAATAGAATCCAAAGAAAGTTCTTCAATATAGCCCGTTGCATTGGTTAATTTTTCAAGGGTCTTGTCATGAAAAACAACCAACTCTCCGGTAGCACATTTAAATATGTCTATTTCTATTCCGTCTACGCCTAGGGCTAGGGCTTTTTCTATAGAGGGGATGGTATTTTCCGCAACATGACCTCTGGCACCTCTGTGCCCAATGATCAACGGATCTTTAGGCGAATTACAAGAGACCAATAAACTCATTATACAAAATACTAAGACGAGTGTGTGTTTCATTTTACTTGATTAAAATCCAAAATTCCCAAGGTCGCATCCTGTATTCATAGCTATAAGAGAGACGTTTGGGTTTTGCATCTTGATATCGTTTAAACTCCCCGTTGTATGGAGAAGTAAATCCGATATGATCCTTACTCAAATTGGCCATATAAACAAGGGTATCCCCATCTTTTGAACGTTCAAAAGCCAAAACTTTTTCATCCAATGAGGTAGAAATTCTCTTGTACTTTCCAGCATTCTTTCCCGCATGAAGTGCCGGATGGGTTCTTTTTAAACTTCCCAATTGTTTTAGTAACTGATAGGTTGCCCCTTCTCTTCTAGGGAAGCTGTCTTTTTCAAAAAACAACAATCGCTTGTCCAGATCATATTCTACCCCACTGTATAAAAAGGGAAGTCCTGGAGAAAGGTAATTTAATGCCATCATCGCCTCTGCTGCAGGGCCATAACTTTCTTCTACGGTACCCGCCCAAGCATTTTCGTCATGGGAACTTACAAAATTAAGAAGTAAGTGTTCAGGATCGTGTTGGGCTACAAAGCTAGCCAAGTGTGCTTCATAGTCTTTAACTGTCTTATGCCCATGAGCGATATCTTTGGTCAAATGATGTCCCGGAAAATCGTATGAAGCATTAAAATTGGTTAAATGTTCTAATCCCCCCGGATGATTGGCATCTGTTTCTCCTAAAAGAAACACGGGTTTTATCGCTTTCATCGCCGCAAATGTTTCTTCATAAAAGTCTTGCGGAACTGCGTAGGCTTGATCGACACGATAGCCGTCTATATTGAATTCTTTTATCCAATAAAGCATGGCTTCTTTCATGGCAGCTCGCATATCAGGATTGTCATAATCTAGATCCGCAACGTCTGTCCACCCAAAAGATTCGCCTGTTCTTGGATCGATAGGATCGATGATTTCCCCTGCTTCATTTTTTAGATAATATTCCGGGTGGCTTTCTATCCAGACATGATCCCAGCCTGTATGTCCTGGAACCCAATCAAAAATGACATACATCCCTAATTGATGCGCCTGATCAATCAAAGCGCGAAGATCTTCTGTACTTCCGTATTCTGGGTTTACTCCTTTGTAATCCGAAACAGCATAATAACTCCCTAAGGGGCCTTTACTCTTTGTCGTCGAGATAGGGTAAGTAGGCATCAACCATAAAATATTGACCCCTAAATCTTTTATTTTAGGCAACTCTTTTGCAAAAGCATTGAAGGTTCCTTCGTTCGTAAATTGTCGAATATTGGCTTCATACAATATGGCTTCGGCCATTGCCATTTCGTCAATTGGGGGAAGTTTGGTAATGGGTTCGCTGCTAGGGGTAGGATTTTGGCATCCTATAATAAATACGGCGCAAAATAAATATAAAAGGTGTTTCATTTGGTTTCTTTTAAAAACCGAAATATAACACTATTTCATGAAAAAAGTTACTCTTCTTCAGGGGCCAATACTACTTTTAAACGATCCAAAGAGGGTTGAATTGGGATTTGACACCCTAGTCGACTTTCTTCTCGGACATTAAAAGCTTCGGCAAGCATGGCTTCTTCATCCTCA
>WTJB01000184.1:0-2785 GCA_011526335.1 Candidatus Arcticimaribacter sp. | reverse complement strand
TCGACTTTCTTCTCGGACATTAAAAGCTTCGGCAAGCATGGCTTCTTCATCCTCAGATTTTTCGGCCAATTCATGATCAGAGAGTACATAGCATTGACAAGAAGCACAGAGCGCCATTCCTCCGCAAGTTCCCTCAACGGGCAATTCATACGCCTTGCACACTTCCATAAGATTCATAGCCATGTCTGTTGGAGCACTCAATTCATGCTTTTCTCCCTCTCTATCAATTATAGTGATTTGTATATCCATAAAAATTTAAGCATCCACGCTTACCACTCTTTCTATTTGAGGGACGTGTTTTTTAATGGTCATTTCAACTCCGGATTTTAAGGTCATTTGATTTACAGAACAGCCTACACAGGCACCATGCAGTTGCACCTTGACCAAGGTGTCATTTTCTTCTATAGCAACCAGTGAAATGTCTCCCCCATCAGAGGCGAGGAACGGACGGATTTCGTCTAAAGCGATAAGCACTTTTTCTTTGACTTCAGTAGCTTCCATAATGTTTATTTTACAGCAGAACAGCCTGCCATTGTTGTTATTTTTACTGCTTGGGTAGGGGGCAAATTGGTATTGCGTTTCACCAATTCGCTCACTACGTTTTGCGTTACTGTTTTCATTGCTTCTGCTATGGGCGTATTCTCTTGCAAGGCAGCGGGGCGACCTACATCTCCAGCCTCACGAACAGACTGCACCAAGGGCAGTTCTCCTAAAAAAGGTACTTTTTGATCTATGGCTAAATTCTTAGCCCCTTCTCTACCAAAGATATAATATTTATTATCAGGGAGTTCAGGGGGAGTAAAATAGGCCATATTTTCGATAACCCCCAAGACCGGAACTTGTATGTTTTCTTGTTGAAACATTGCAATTCCTTTACGCGCATCGGCCAAGGCAACGTTTTGTGGTGTACTTACTACAACTGCACCATTAATAGGTAATGATTGTACGATACTTAGATGAATATCTCCTGTACCTGGAGGCAGATCAATCAATAAAAAATCGAGTTTGCCCCAAGCGGCGTCAAATATCATTTGATTTAGGGCTTTTGCCGCCATAGGACCCCGCCAGATGACAGCTTGATTGGGTTGCGTAAAAAACCCTATAGACAAGACTTTTACACCAAAGTTTTCTATGGGCTCCATTTTAGAGGCTCCGTCTACATTTACAGATAAAGGACGTGCGCCTTCCATATCCAGCATGGTTGGAATAGAAGGGCCATAAATATCAGCATCTAAAATACCCACGCTAAATCCCATCTGCGCTAAGGAAACCGCAAGATTGGAAGTGACGGTAGATTTACCCACACCCCCTTTTCCTGAAGACACCGCAATGATAGAATCTATACCGGGTATGGGTTGCCCTTTAATGGGTTCTTGTTTTGGCGGGCTAACCACCGTAATGTTTGTTTTTATTTTAGCCTTAGGGTCCACTTCTTTGTGAACTATTTTCAGTATTTCTACCTCAACTTTTTTACGCGCTTGAAGACTGGGATTAGAAAGCGTTAGATCAATAACAACCTCATCTCCAAAAACAACAACATTCTTTACAGCGCCACTTTCCATGAGGTTTTTTCCCTCTCCCGGAGCGGTTATTTTTTCCAAAGCGGCAACAACGGCATTTTTTGTAATATTCATCTGAAAATCATTTGCTTTCCTTGTGCAAATATACTCTGTATCCGGCTAGAAAAAAAGCCTTTTGATTAAGGGTTTTGAGGATCCCAAAAAACAGTTTCAAAATTTAAAATCTGATTGTCAACCACTGTTATGCCTTCGTTTTCTAGAAGTTGTTGCATTAGATTTGTTCCTTCAAAATGATGCTTCCCTGTGAGTAACCCCAATCGGTTGACAACCCTATGGGCGGGAATATCTTCTCTAAGATGAGAAGCATTCATTGCCCAGCCCACCATTCGAGCACTCTGAGGTGCTCCCAGAAAACGTGCAATGGCTCCGTAGGAAGTTACACGTCCCTCGGGAATGGTCTGTACAACCTGATATACTTGTTCAAAAAAATTGAGCTTATCCGATTGGGACATCCTAAAAAGAAAAGGTTAAATAAGTAATGGCTTTGCCTGTTTCTAAAAAGAGGCGTTCGTAATGCGTTTGTATCGCCGTGGCTTCTTCTGGAGCGTGTGGATTTCCATAAATGTCATGATGCGCATAAAGAGGGGAAATACCCATACCTTCCAAAAGACCTAGGGTGTATCCATGCAAAAATTCACTATCGGTTTTGAGGTGTACCTGCCCTTTTGGCTGCAAAAGATTTTTATAGATTTCCAAAAAAGTAGGATTGGTCAAACGGTGCTTGGTTCGTTTAAATTTTATTTGAGGATCAGGAAAGGTTATCCAAATTTCACTTACTTCCTCGGAATCAAAAACATGTGCTAGCAACTCTATTTGAGTACGAAGAAAAGCAACATTGGGCAATCCTTTTTCTAAAGCGTCTTTTGCTCCGGCCCAAAAACGAGCCCCTTTGATATCTATACCGATAAAATTTTTATCCGGATATTTTTCAGCCAAATAAACACTGTACTCGCCTTTTCCGCAGCCTAATTCTAAAACAATAGGATTGTCATTATTAAAATAGGTTTTCCACTTTCCTTTGTGTTCAAAATCTCCTTTGGTAACCGTCTCACGGCTAGGCTGAATAACATTTGAAAATTCAAGGTTTTGACGAAAACGTTTTAATTTATTTTTACTTCCCAAAATTCTGTTTTTGGCAAAAGTACTAAATAAAAGATTAGGCTAATTTTTACTTGTGCTAAGGGTAAAAGAAAACTCTGATCCCA
>WTJB01000038.1:4453-7917 GCA_011526335.1 Candidatus Arcticimaribacter sp. | reverse complement strand
ATGAAGCGTTTTCCCCTTTTTCTTATGGCAGTAATGGTTGGGTGGTATGCCAATGCCCAAATTGCAAAAGAATCAACAAAAGTTGATTACATCAAATCCATCCATTTTTTAGGACTCCCTGCCCACCAGCAAATTCCTGTAATAAAACAGGGGCAGCAATGGACACTTAGTTTTGACGATCTGCTCGCGGAAGACAATGACTACTATTATCGAATCCGTCATTTCAATGCCGATTGGACACCCAGCACACTCTTTCAAAACCAATATCTCGGTGGAT
This sequence comes from Candidatus Arcticimaribacter sp., assembly GCA_011526335.1. Taxonomy (GTDB): domain Bacteria; phylum Bacteroidota; class Bacteroidia; order Flavobacteriales; family Flavobacteriaceae; genus Arcticimaribacter. The sequence goes on along the minus strand of WTJB01000038.1, from coordinate 7,640 downwards.
TTGACAACCAACGAATTGACAACTTTCGCAGCTCCTACAATACCCTTCAACGCTACAACAACTACCAACTGACACTCCCCAACCAAAACACACAATTTCTAGCATCGGGGAATTACATGGTTGAGATTTACGACTTCAGCGATCGGCTTGTTTTTGCTAGGAAATTTTTGGTGCTCGATGAAAAAGCGCAAGTCCAAGTCGGCGTTTTTCCTCCTCAGGATGTCTCACGGTTGCTGACCCATCAAAACCTTCAATTTACCATTACCCCCTTTGGGTTTCAACTCCGAAACCCAAATAATGACCTTACTGTTGTTATGCTCCAAAACTCCCAGTGGAACAGCAGTATAATTGCCCCAAAGCCCCAATACACCAATGGAAATCAGTTGATTTATCGCTATACCGAAATCACCCTTTTCCAAGGGGGCAACGAGTACCTGAACGTGGACACCAAAGACATTGCCTCTACAACACCAATGATTGGCCTTGTGGAACGAGGCAAACGCTATGAACACTATCTTTATCCTGCACTTCCAAGAAAAAATTTTCCCTATACCTATGCCCCAGACATTGATGGAAATTTTGTTGTCAATACGCTTCAGGGAAATGATCCGCATATTGAAGCAGATTACTCGGAAGTATATTTTCAGCTGGCACGTCAACATGCGCTAGAAGATGAAGAGGTATACATTTATGGCAAGTTCAATAATTACGCTTTGAATGATAGCAACAAAATGATCTACAATCCTCAAATGGAAGTGTATGAGGGGATTTTACTCCTCAAACAAGGGTTTTACGACTACAATTTTGTTATTAAAAAAAATGGAGAACTGCATAAAAATGCTTTGTCTGGAAGCCATTCGGCAACAGAAAACCATTATTTAGTACTAGTCTATCACCGTGGAATTGGGGATCTATACGATACCCTGATCGGTGTTGGAGAACAGCAATCATTCGCCCTATCGCGTTGAATTTCTTTCCATTTGTAGATAAAATTTATCTCTTGTCCATTTTTTTTACTTAACTTGCTTATTACTAAAGGAGTAATCATGTTTCAGCAAGTCACAAAAGGAATAAAAATTTCTGTACTCACGAAGTACGAGGGGGCTTTTTTGAAAAACAACCTTCCAAGTTTTGCTTTTCGCTACACCGTGCGGATTGAAAACCAAAGTAAAGACGTTGTTCAATTGGTTAATCGGCATTGGAAAATCATGGAATCCAACCGAAAAACACATTTTGTTGAAGGCCCAGGAGTGATTGGAAAAAAGCCCGTGCTGAAATCTGGTGAAGCGCACACCTATCAATCCAATTGCTTACTCCATTCACCCATTGGTGCCATGACAGGATTTTACACCATGGTCAATTTTACCTCTGCACAAGAATTTGATGTCGAAATTCCAACATTTAAATTGGCAGCAACTTTTGCATTGAATTAAAGTTTTACCTTTAGTCAAAAATTAGTCGTAATGCAAAATAGTTTCCCCTTACTCCCTGAGGCGGTCAACGAGCCTGTGAAAGGCTACACCCCAGACAGCCCAGAAAAAAAAGAAGTTCTCGATACATACAGAAAACTTTACAACCAAACCATCCATGTTCCGCTTTACATTGGTGATGAAAAAATCGAGACGACTGCCACCGGTGAAATGCGTCCTCCACACGATCATCAGCACCTCTTAGGCACCTATAGTATGGCCGACCAAACACATGTTGAAAAAGCCATTGCATCGGCCCTAGCGGCCAGAGAGCAGTGGGGAAAACTTTCTTTCGAAGAACGTGCAACCATTTTTCTTCGGGCGGCAGAACTCATAGCAGGGCCTTATCGAGCAAAAATCAATGCGGCAACAATGTTGGCGCAATCCAAGAATATTCATCAAGCGGAAATTGATGCCGCCTGTGAATTCATCGACTTTCTTCGATTCAATGTGCAATTTGCCGAAGAGATTTATGGAGAACAACCCCAATCGGGTGATGGAGTATGGAACCGTCTAAGCTATCGCCCGTTGGAGGGATTCGTCTATGCAGTGAGTCCCTTCAATTTTACTGCAATCGCTGGAAACCTTGGAGCAGCTCCCGCCCTGATGGGCAATACAGTGGTATGGAAACCCAGCGATCATCAGGTGTTCTCCGCACAAGTAATTATGGAAATATTTGAGGAAGCAGGCCTTCCCAAAGGAGTGATCAATATGGTGATGGGGGATCCTGAAATGATTACGGACACGGTTCTCGCTTCACCCGACTTTGCCGGGATTCACTTCACTGGATCGACTTTTGTGTTCAAAGAAATTTGGAAGAAAATTGGTGAAAATATTCACCGTTACAAAACCTATCCCCGCATCGTTGGCGAAACGGGAGGAAAAGATTTTATTATCGCTCATCCGAGTGCTACATCAAATGAAGTAGCAACGGGAATTTTAAGAGGCGCCTTCGAGTTTCAAGGCCAGAAATGCTCTGCGGCTTCACGTGTTTACCTTCCTGCCTCCAAAGCAGAAGAAATTTTAGATCAGGTTGTAGCAGGAATTAAATCCATGAAAATGGGAAGCCCAGAAAACTTTGAGAATTTCATTACATCGGTCATTCACCAAGGAGCATTTGATCGATTAAAATCGGCCATAGAACAGGTGAAAAAAGACCCTGACACGACAATTTTATGTGGCGGAAACTATGATGAAACCAAAGGCTATTTTGTAGAGCCAACCGTGGTGATCACAAAAAACCCACATTCGGACACCATGGTCCGTGAGCTTTTTGGCCCACTGGTCACTGTCTATGTTTATCAAGACAACGCTTTCGCAGAAACGCTAAAACTCGTTGATCAAACTTCTGATTATGCCTTGACAGGAGCCGTTTTTGCTAAAGATCGCTACGTGGTCAATCAAGCCTTGATTGCCCTTGAAAACAGTGCCGGAAACTTTTATATCAACGACAAACCCACAGGAGCAGTTGTAGGACAGCAACCCTTTGGCGGTGCACGTGCATCGGGGACCAATGATAAAGCAGGGTCTAAACTAAATTTACTGCGCTGGGTATCGGCGCGTTTGATCAAAGAACCGTTGGTTACCCCAACCGATTATCGCTATCCGTTTTTAGGAGAATAACCCTTACTTCAGCGGGAGGTGTACCACTTTTTTGGTGCTAAAAAATTTTTCTGAAAAATAGTCAGAAAGCGAAAAAACAGTAGCCGCTGGAAACG
>WTJB01000038.1:0-4443 GCA_011526335.1 Candidatus Arcticimaribacter sp. | reverse complement strand
AAACGGAGCCAACTCCTGCGTCAAGTCCCCCCCTTTGAGATAAAGGATACCATTGTTAAGGCGGTGGTGTCCTTTATTCTTCACGTTCTTCTCTACCCATGGAACAAAATCTTCCATACGCGTGACAGCACGACTTACGACAAAATCCACCGGTTGCTTGAAGCCTTGAGCGCGTTGATGCCTTGCTTCGACGTTGCGCAACCCAAGGGCATCAATCACAGCTTGCACCACCTTGATTTTTTTGCCTATCGAGTCTATGAGATAAAAATCTACTTCTGGAAAAAGAATGGCCAAAGGAATCCCAGGAAACCCTCCTCCTGTCCCTACATCAAGGATGCGGGATCCTTTCTTGAACGAAAGGACTTTAGCGATCCCCAATGAATGAAGTACATGCTTCTCATAGAGGGCATCAATATCTTTTCGTGAAATAACATTGATCTTGCTATTCCACTCAACATAGAGGTCGCCCAAAAGAGAAAATTTTTTGATTTGAGCTGGTTGAAGATCAGGGAAATAATGCGTTAGTTGCTCCAAATATTGTAGTTTTGAATTTACATTTTTCAAATCTACAATGAAAATTAAAACTTTAGAAAAAGCTGTACGTTTTGATCGCAAAGACGCTGCACAATTTTTTAGCACACTCAACAAACGTGTTTCAAATTATTTCACGACCAACAAACTCCCCAAAACGGGCACACTACGCCTCTACCTCAAAGCATTGGTGATGTTTAGCCTATGGATTGCACCCTTTGTTTTGCTCTTTACGACCACTTGGCCGGGTTGGGTAAAATTGTTCTTGCTCTGCCCTTTAATGGGCATCGGAATGGCAGGGGTAGGGATGAACGTCATGCATGATGGTAATCACGGATCTTTCTCTCGGTACAGTTGGGTCAATAAATTCATGGGGGCATCAATTTATCTACTTGCAGGGAATGTGCACAATTGGAAAGTACAGCACAACATCCTTCACCATACTTTTACCAATATACCCGGGCATGATGAAGACCTCGAAGCAGGACGGATCATTCGATTTTCGAAGGAAAGTAAATGGTATCCCTTACACCAATACCAACACATTTACGCGTTTTTCGTCTATGGCTTATTGACCATAAACTGGGTCCTTACTGCTGATTTCAATCAGATCAAACGCTATCTCAAACGCGGCCTCACCTACCGTAAAAAACTACAACCATTACGCCAGTGGATGATCCTTATTAGCACAAAAATCTTGTATTTTTTTGTTTGGATAGTCACTCCAATGGTCTGGACTGATCTCCCTTGGTGGGGGATATTGATGGGCTTTTTTATCATGCACTACACCGCCGGGCTCATCCTTTCCTTGGTCTTTCAATTGGCTCACGTGGTTGAAGAAACGACCATGCCGCTTCCCGATCAAGACACCCAAAAAATGAAAAATTCATGGGCCGTCCATCAATTGTTAACGACCACCAATTTCTCGACCAACAATCGTTTCCTCAATTGGTTTACCGGAGGACTAAATCACCAGATCGAACATCATATTTTTCCGAATATTTCGCACATTCATTACACGGAAATTGCCAAAATTGTGAAAAAAACAGCAAAAGAATTTAATTTACCCTATTTGGAATATAAAAGTACTTTAAGTGCCTTATTTTCGCACTATCAACACTTAAAGAACATGGGGGTTGCCCCTCGTTAAACTATATCTATGGACGCTTTATCTACCCGTATCAACAGCTTACCCACATCGGCCACCTTGGCCATGGCCGCCAAGGCGAGAGAATTAAAAAATGATGGCATTGATGTCATTGGATTAAGTTTGGGGGAACCCGATTTTAATACCCCGGATTTTATCAAAAACGCCGCTATCCAGGCCGTAAACGATAATTATAATTCCTATACCCCAGTCGATGGTTATGCTGAACTCAAGTCGGCCATTATCACCAAGTTCAAACGAGACAACGGCTTGGATTATGCGCCCAACCAAATTGTGGTTTCTACCGGAGCGAAACAATCCATTGCCAATGTTTGCATGGTCTTGCTCAACCCCGGTGACGAAGTTTTACTCCCTGCGCCCTACTGGGTGAGTTATTCTGCCATTGCTACCTTGGCAGAGGCAACATCCATTATTTTGCCTACCACTATCGACGCTGGTTTTAAAATCACACCCGAACAGCTAGAAGCCGCCATTACCCCAAAAACAAAGCTGATCATGTTCAATTCACCCAATAATCCTAGCGGGATTATCTATACTGAAGAAGAATACCGTGCATTGGGGAAAGTGCTGGAAAAATATCCCGATATCTATATCTTATCCGACGAAATTTACGAGCACATCAACTACGGAACACCGCATTTTAGCCTTGCAGCCATTCCTGAATTATACGATCGAACGATTACGGTCAACGGCGTCGCAAAAGCTTTTGCCATGACTGGATGGCGCATTGGATATATCGGTGCCCCAGCATGGATTGCCAAGGCGTGCAACAAAATGCAAGGGCAAATTACTTCCGGAGCCAACTGTATCGCTCAGCGAGCGACCATCACAGCGCTAGAAGCCCCAGTGAGCAACATCCAATACATGGTCGATGAATTCAAAAATCGTCGTAAGCTCATTATAGAATTGCTTTCAGACATTCCTGGTTTCAAGATCAATGAACCCGAAGGCGCGTTCTATGTCTTCCCTGATATTTCCTATTATTTTGGAAAAACATTGAGAGGTAAAACCATCAGCAACGCCAATGATTTTGCACTCTATCTGTTGGAAGAAGCTCATGTCGCTACGGTCACGGGCGAAGCTTTTGGAAACAACGATTGTATTCGAATTTCCTATGCCGCGTCAAACGATGACATCAAAACAGCCGTAGCTAGAATGGCTGAAGCTTTGCGCCACTAATGGGTACAATTTAGGAGATAAAATAGACCATCCTAAAATTTATGCCTGGGTAGCGTACATTCGTTTTCGTAAAAAAGGAATTAGAGCGAGTGCCTCCCCTTTATTCGGAAGACTGTTGGGCTTTGAGCGCAGAATAAAGCTCAACTTGTGTGACCTGATGCCAGGGCAATACGAGGAGCATTCCAACGCCCAAACAGAAAAGTCCAAGAACGTACCACAGAAAAAATCGTAGTTGAAGGCCTAAAATTTTAAGGCGATTCCCTTGCGATAAACGCCAGCTTTCAGAAAGACATTCACTAAAAGTAAGCGAAGGTCGGTCGGCCATCACGATAAACGTGAAGGTCAATCCGAGGGCAATATAAATTCCAGGGAAAACCAAAAAAAGTATTCCAACGACAATGAAAAAAGTTTGGCATAGAAAAGCCAAAAAAGCCTTGAGAAAATAAGAAAATCCATCAAAAAGCTGCGAAAAACTGGGGGTAGAGTGACGGGAAACCGAAAAGGAAAAATAGGCAAATCCTAGCCCTAAAGGCCCTGAGAATAAAAAAGCGACCCCCTCACCTGCCACGGGATCAAAAAGCGCTGGAGAACCAATGATCAATGCGTATACAAAGGCAACTAAAACCCCCAGGCCCCAATGTGGGATCAGTTTTTTTCTGGCTTCGCGCATCAAAGTCAAATTTGAAAAAGACATAAAACAAGACGGTTTTGTTCGTGGAAGATATAAAAAAAACCGCCTTGTGGCGGTTGTTGATTTAGTTGACGATCTTCTCTTGATGATTGATCGACTCCTGATGAATGGCCTTGAACAACCGAAGAACAAATTCCTCTGAAAGGTTGCGCTCCTCTCCTTCTAAAACCATTTTTCCTAAAATTTCATTCCAACGTTTGTTTTGCAAAACGGCCACGTTGTTTTTCTTTTTTAGTTCACCAATGCCTTCGGCAATCTTCATACGCTGACCCAAGGTATCCAACAAAGTTTGGTCAGCAACATCGATTTGTGCCCGCAAATTTCCCAGTTCGGTTTGGTAACTTTCCTCTTCTGTGGTGGCTTTTCGGATTTTTAAATCCTTCATGATCTGCACTAGTGCTGTGGGCGTCACCTGCTGCGCAGCGTCGCTCCATGCATTATCTGGGTCCCAATGACTTTCAATCATCAAACCATCAAAATTAAGATCCAAAGCCATCTGGCAGGTGTCAAAAATCATGTCGCGCTTCCCTGTAATGTGCGAGGGGTCGCAGATCAAAGGCAGGTCTGGAAAACGATTTTGTACCTCAACGGCAATCTGCCATTCTGGATTATTGCGGTACTTCGACTTCCCATAGGCCGAAAAGCCGCGGTGAATCAAGCCCAAATTTTTGATGTTGGCGGTGTAAAGACGCTCAACTCCGCCCAACCAAAGCGCAACGTCAGGATTGACCGGATTTTTGACCAATACTATTTTATCGGTTCCTTCTAATGCATCGGCGATTTCTTGAACAATAAACGGACTCACTGTTGAGCGAGCACCAATCCACAGAATATCAATGTCGTGTTCCAAAGCCAACTTCACGTGGTCCTTGTT
>WTJB01000042.1 GCA_011526335.1 Candidatus Arcticimaribacter sp. | reverse complement strand
TGGGTTTTTACGATCCCGATCAAGAAGCGAGTAAAGCATTAGCAGCGAGCAGTGGATATACCTATTTCGAAAGCCAAGAAGCCTTGTTGGCGGCCTGCGATGTTATTGATATTGTGACGCCTACCCTCTTTCACCACGCTATCGCCAAGGCCTGTATTGCTGCTGGGAAGCATATTTTCATTGAGAAACCCATCACCCACACGGTAGAAGAAGCCGAGGAACTCGTGGCTTTAGCTGAAGCTAAAGGGGTCAAAGGTCAGGTGGGCCATGTAGAACGCTTTAATCCTGCCTATAAGGCGGTTAAAGACCATTTGGGTACCCCCATGTTTGTGGAATCGCACCGTTTAGCAGAATTTAATCCGCGCGGGACCGACGTCTCCGTGGTTTTGGATTTAATGATTCACGACATCGATATCATCCTAAGTGTCATTTCTTCTCCGGTCAAACACATCTCTGCCTCTGGAGTCGCCGTGGTAAGTGAAACCCCCGATATTGCCAATGCCCGCATCGAATTTGAAAACGGTGCCGTGGCCAACCTAACCGCCAGTAGAATCTCCCTTAAAAACATGCGCAAGCTGCGCTTTTTTCAAAAAGAAGCCTATATCTCGGTCGATTTCTTTACCAAGAAAGTAGAGGTGGTTAAAATGAAAGATGCCCCAGAACAACCAGACGAATTTGCGTTAATCCTTCAAAATGCAGAAGGGGTAAAAAAGCAACTTTATTTTGACCCACCCGAGGTGAAAAACTCCAATGCCATTTTAGAAGAATTAGAAACCTTTGCGGACGCTATAGAAAACGACAGCGAGCCGATAGTGCCTTTAGTGCATGCCACCGAAGCCTTGCGGGTGGCGCAAAAAATAATCGATTGTTTTTAAACCAAATGTCTTATGCCTCAAATTACCCCCATTTCGCTTATTCTTCCAAAGCAAAAAAATCTACAGTTCACCACCTATAAAAATATACGTGGTCCAAAACCTTTTATCAATTGCTTAAAACACGACCAATGGTCGGAAACTAAAAAAGGGATAGACGCCTTAGTCGATAAAGGAGTTTACCAACAGCAGGAACCGAAATATTATTGGTACCGCGTGATTTCTGAAAATCGTGTTTTTGAGGGTTTTATATGCGGAGTGCGCTTAGAAAGCAAACGTAAAGTCATCACCACACATGAAGACGTGATGCCCGAGCGTGTACAGCTTTTTTCCGATTATTTATCGACGGTTAATCGGCAAGCCGAGCCACTATTACTCATGCATGAAGACTCCTTTTTTACTTTAAGAATTAGGGAAAATATCCGTAGAAATACTCCTGACTTTGAGTTTAGGGAAGAAAACGAAATCCATCAACTGTGGGTACTTTCAATATCGCGTTTCTACAGATTGAGAAAATTCTCTAGAGAGTGTGGTGAATTTCATTTGGCCGATGGACACCATCGTTTGGCCAGTACCCAAAAATGGGCAGAACAACATCAAAAAAGAGGGGTGGCTCTTGCCTTTGTCATGGCCAGTAATCAATTGCACAATGGAGTGTTTTTTTGGGCGACAAAAACAAAACCCTTTCCTGAATCACTAAAAAGTAGATTAATCAAATACGACCGCTCCCTACCCCTTTATATAAAAATTAAAAAAAAGCTTTTTTCGATCTCCACTCCACCTGGTGAGCATCCACTCATCTTCCTCTACCACCAAATTTTAATCCCAAATAATATCGAAATTAGCTATTTCCCAGAGGGAACCTTGTCGGTAAAATTACTAAAGCAATTCAGTGGTGTTTTTGGATACAACACTTTGCCTATGGAAGAAATTATCTCCTTGGCCAAGAAAGGACTCCATCTGCCGCCTAAAAGCACCTATCTCCACCCCAAGCTCCCAACAGGCTTGTTCATCGCCCCGCTTTCAACGGATTAAAGATATGTGGAAAAGCCCCTGTTTTAGTAACGACTGCCTTATCTTTGTAGGATGAGTATTGCAGAAAATCTTAAGCAATTAAAGCAAGATTTACCGAAAGAAGTTACCCTAGTTGCCGTTTCTAAAACGAAACCACAGGAGGATTTGATGGAAGCCTATACGGCTGGTCAACGCGTTTTTGGAGAAAACAAAATACAAGAGATGACAGCCAAGTATGAAGCCCTACCCAAGGACATTGCTTGGCATATG
>WTJB01000165.1 GCA_011526335.1 Candidatus Arcticimaribacter sp. | reverse complement strand
GTTGACCCTAGCGGTATCCATTGAGGCGGATATCAATGAACTGGAAACTTTTGAAGAGCGCCAACTTTTTTTAGTAGACATGGGACTTAGCGCACCCGGTTCTGCCAAGCTCATCCAAAAAGCCTATTCTTTACTCCAGCAACAAACCTATTTCACCGCAGGCGAAAAAGAGGTGCGTGCATGGACTTTCCCTGTAGGAGCAACTGCCCCGCAAGCTGCAGGGGTTATTCATACCGATTTTGAAAAAGGATTTATCCGTGCAGAAGTGATATCTTTTGAAGACTATAAAAGTTTTGGAACCGAAGCCAAGGTCAAAGAAGCCGGAAAAATGCGTATTGAAGGAAAAGATTACACCGTCAAAGACGGGGATGTGATGCATTTTAGGTTTAACGTTTAATACGACCTAAAAAGTGCTGCACTGTTTTTAATGCTTACGCTAGCACATTTTATTCCTTTTACGCTGGTTTTGTTTTTTCTTCTAAAAATGTATTTTTAGGTCATGAATAAACATGTTTTCATCAAGCCATTTCTACTCATTATTTCAATTTTGAGTTGCGAAATTTTCAATATGTCCTTTGCATCAATTCCTCAATATAAAATTGGTTTACAGTTGTTTAGCGTACGCGATGCTATGTCAAAAGATCCGAAAGGAACGCTTGTCGCGCTTAAAGCGATGGGCTACCAAGATTTTGAGACCTATGGCTATGATCCTAAAACCGAAACGATTTATGGCTATTCCCTCAAGGAGTTTAAATCTATTTTGGATGAGTTGGAGTTGACCACCACGAGTGGGCATTATGGCTTTTCAGACTATTTTAATGCTTCAGACGAGGAGCTCGACTGGTTTGTTGCCCAATGCATAAAGGCCGCTAAAAGCTTAGATTCTCCCTATATAACCTGGCCATGGATTCATCCTGACCATCGCAATGCCGAAGATTTTAAACGACTTGCTCAACTTTTGAACCGCATTGGAAAACAAGTTACGGAGGCCGGATTAGGTTTCGCTTACCACAACCACGGCTATGAGTTTGAGGATTGGAATGGCACGACGGGTTATGAAATCATTTTAAATCAGACCAACCCGGATTGGGTAAAACTGCAAATGGATATGTATTGGGCGGTGCATTCCGGGACTACGCCTAAGGCCCTTGTCGCCCAGCAACCGGGTCGTTTTGTCATGTGGCATATCAAAGATATGGATAAGCTTACCCGGGATTATACTGAGTTAGGAAACGGCTCCATTGACTATCTGTCTATGTTGCCTGATCCACAGACTTCGGGCTTAGTGTATTACTATATAGAACAAGGCGGAAACTTTGCCGTAAATTCTATGGAAAGCGCTGCCACTTCAATTGCCTATTTCAAAAAGCATTTGCAAAAACAATTGTAAGTTTAAACGTATTGGTAGGCCCAATAGATCAAACCGATTTGCATCGGTAAGCGTATGGCCCACAATCCACAGCGGAAGGCTATACTTATGGCTATAATAGTTGATTTGTACAATATTGGCAGGGTAGATGGCCACCAAAAAAAATATTAAGAATACTGCGGTATAGGATCGGGTAGGGGGGTACCACAAGCCGAGGGCGATTAAAATTTCCATTCCCCCAGAGGCGAGCGCAATAAAACGCCGATATACCAAAATCTTGGGAACGGCATATTCAAAAAAACGGGTGTGGGTAAAATGTGTTATCCCAGCAATTAAGTAAAGGGACGCCATAAGGGAAAGTCCTAAATCCATGCAACAATTTTATTTACAATTTCGTCTAATTCTTGATTTCCCTCTACCCGCAATGCCCCGGAAGCGCGTCTAAACCAGGTGCTTTGTCGTTTGGCGTAGCGACGGCTATTTTTTTTGATCTCTGCTATAGCGGTTTCACGATCCCATTTTCCATCAAAATGAGTAAACCACTCGCTGTACCCAACGGTTTGAAGGGAATTTAAATTTTTGTTGGGGTAAAGTCCCCCAGCTTCCTCCTCTAGTCCCATTGCTACCATTTGATCTACACGTTCATTAATGCGATCGTATAATTCTGCTCTTTCCCAATCGATAACGACCCTTTTCGATTCAAAAAAATCAGGGGCTTGTTTATTCCCTAAAAACGAAGAATAGGGCTCTCCGGAGCTGAGTGAAATTTCTAGGGCACGAATCAATCG
>WTJB01000084.1 GCA_011526335.1 Candidatus Arcticimaribacter sp. | reverse complement strand
GAACCGATTGGTCTATGACATCCTGCCGAATAGGAGATGACTGAATATCGGCATTCCACAAAGGAATCTTTTTGTCGGTTAGCAGGGTTGGATACACAAAAAACACATCAACTTCTTTTTTTTCATAGGGGCCAACCAAGGCTTCAAGGCTTTTAGGATAAGCGTTAGGAAGCACCGCCCAATTTTCTTTTTCTGCATAATTGGGTGCAACAGGAACTGGAGTTTGATCGAAGGCTACACCAGAATAGGGCGTTTTACAACTACTCAACCCCGTTATTGCCACAATAAGGAATATTAAATTTTTCAATTTTTGTTTTAAAGATAACGCAATTCCATCCAATTCTACACAATATGAATTGGGAAAAGAATTTGAAAGTATTTTCTATCTTTAGAAAAAATATGATCATGAAAACAAAACAGTTTATTGCCCTATTGACTTGTATAGCCCTTTTCATTTCTTGCGAATCCGGCTCAAAAAAACCGGCTCATAAAGAAATCAAAATCGAAAAGAAAAAAGTAAACGATACCTTAGTAAAAGCAACGGTGACTACCGTAATCACAAAAGGCGAAGAAGTTACCGAAGATGTACAGTCTATTGAGGGGACTCCTGGAGAAGTTAATGCACAGTTGGAGCGTTACAAAAAAGAAATGCTACAGGCCCACGGAGAAAAGGAAGCCTTGCACGCACACCATGACAATGCAACAAAAAAGCAGGAAGTAAAAAAAATAAAAATAGGACTCAACGCTAAAAGTGACAGCACGGCAGAAGGGATGGTTTCTTTTACAGAAGAAAACGGAAAAGTAACCCTAGAAGCGCATATAAATGGACTTACAGAAGGCATCCACGCCATACATATACACGAAAAGGCAGATTGCAGCAGTGAAGACGGAAAATCTTCTGGGGGACATTGGAATCCGACATTTGAACCCCATGGATCTTGGGGGGCAGAAAGCGGTTACCACAGAGGAGATATCGGAAATTTTTCTGCAGACGCCTCGGGACACGGAATGATTACTTTTAGTACAGACCAATGGTGCCTGGGCTGTGCTGACGAGACCAAAAACCTTATCGGAAAAGCTGTAATTGTCCATCAAGGAGAAGACGACCTGACCTCCCAACCCTCAGGAGCTGCCGGGGCACGAGTAAGTTGTGCTGGGATTATTGTAGAGTAATATAATAACATAAATCGTCGAGCCTAAACTTGTGAATGATATTGATCCCCAACTTAATTCTTCTGAAGATTTTATAGATCTTCTGAATAAGCATCAAAATATCATTCATAAAATCTGTCATTTATACCGTTCTACACGAGAAGAACGAGAAGACTTATTTCAGGAAATAAGCATTCAATTATGGAATGCTTATCCTCAGTTTAAAGGCCATTCAAAATTCTCTACCTGGATGTATAGAGTGGGGCTGAATACGGCCATTACTTTACATCGTAAAGAACGAAAACAAATCGCCACAAGTGCTTTAGACGAAAAGGTAAACCTTCCGTACCAAGAAGAGTATGACACTTCTTTAGACGAAAAAATGAAGTGGCTTTTGGAGAAACTTTCTCGGTTTTCTGCCATTGACAAAGCCTTGGTTTTGTTGTATTTAGAAGATAAAAAGTTTGAAGAGATTGGAGAAACACTCGGGATTTCTAGTGTAAATGCACGGGTGAAAATGAATCGGATCAAGAAGAAATTAAAATCCATGTTAAATAATGAATCATATGAATGATCTGGAAGAGTTGAAAAAACATTGGAAAGCACAAAAATTCGAACGGCAATTTTCCAAAGAAGAACTTTATGCTATGCTAAAACAGCGTTCTAAAAACGCCGTTCAATGGATACTGAACTTGAGCATTGCAGAATTTATTTTCTATCTGATCTTTCCTATTCTCCTCCCAGATTCCTATGAATATTACAGCTATTACAAAGAATTTAATATGTACGGTTTTGCGGTAGGGATTACGGTACTAAGCTACCTCCTGCTCTTGTATTACATTATCGTATTCTATAAAAACTATAAAAAAATCAATGTTAGTGATTCCGTAAATGGTCTTTTTCATTCGGTATTGCAGTCGCGTAAAGCGGTAACCCAATATATCGCAATCAACCTTTCCCTATTATTTTTATTCCTTTTGATCGTAGTGCAAAGGATTATGTCCGACCCT
>WTJB01000334.1 GCA_011526335.1 Candidatus Arcticimaribacter sp. | reverse complement strand
CGCCAACAATCAATATTTCAGGGGCGCAAGCAACAAATGTAGCTATGAGTGCCACTGTTTCATCGGCTATCTGGACCTACAACTGGACGGTTTCTTCGACGGTTTCTACAGAGGTTTCTGTGACTGTCTCAGGGACTGATTTAGCTGGTATAGCATATTCAGGAACGGACAGTTTGACGTTTAATATTGCTGTGCTTCCCGATTATTTGCCAGCCAATGGACTTGTGGCTTGGTATCCCTTTAATGGCAACGCAAATGATCAAAGTGGGAATGGTTATGATGGAACAGCTGACGGTGCCATATTAACAACAGATAGAAATGGAGAAAATAACTCTTCTTATGAATTCGATGGAAATAATGATTGGATAGACTTTACTGTTCATTCAGAGCTAAAACAAACTGGAAGTTTGACATACTCCGCTTGGGTTAATTATGACGGAATGACCAATGTCATGGGAGTTGTCGGGGTTGGAGAAGGTACCGCATGGAATAAAACTTCTTCTATTTTAATGATTCATAGAGATGACATCCCTAAGTTTGAAGTAGGAAATGGGGTGCGTGATGACATAGTCTCTACCTATGATGAAGATGTTTTATTACAACAAAATAATTGGTATCATCTGACAGCAACCTTTGATTCAGGCAATAAAATTAAACTCTACCTTAATGGGGCATTGGTTTCTGAAGCAACCACAAGTATCACCTCTTTACTTTCAAACATCCCTGATTCAGATAACACATTTAAAATAGGAGTGAGGGATAGGTTAGCACCTGGATATACATACGGTTGGTTTGATGGCAAAATTGATGATGTAGGCGTTTGGAACAGAGCTCTAACTCAAGTAGAAGTAGCCCAGCTCTACAACGGTGTCATCGATACAGTTAGTCCGACAGTTACACTTTCTCATAATGCTAGCCCAACGACTACTGTTTCTAATGGAGATACGGTGACGGTTACTGCTACTTTTTCTGAGGCTATGCAAGCTACGCCAACAATTATTATCACGGGTGGACAAGCAACAAATGTAGCTATGAGTGCAACCTCTTCGTCTGCTGTTTGGACTTACAATTGGACGGTTTCTTCTACAGTTTCAACCGAAGTTTCAGTAACCGTTTCAGGGACTGATTTGGCTGGCATAGCCTACTCAGGAACGGATAGTTTGACGTTTAATATTGCTGTATTACCCGATTATTTACCCTCAAATGGTTTATTGGCCTGGTATCCGTTTAATGGCAACGCAAATGATGAAAGTGGAAATGGAGTAGATTTACAAAATTCCGGTGCAAATAGTGGGCCAGATAGATATAATCAATCGTTATCTTCGTTAATCTTAGACAACCTTGATTATCTCTCTGCATCTGACAACATCAATTCAGGTATTAGAAGCGCTTCTGATTTAACAATTTCCGTTTGGATTAAAAAACAATCAAACAACCAATACAATCATTTTGTAAATCTTGACAATAAATTTGTCTTGGCAGAAAACACTACATCAACAGGTGATCAGGGTATATATTTCTATTATAATCAAATTGATTTCTTCACTACTGGCGTCCAATCTTCATTAAATCAATGGAATCATCTAGTCGTCACTTATAATTCAAATTCTAATGCTAAATTCTATTTGAATGGAAGTAATATAGGTCAGTTTCAAGTAAATCAAACACTTCCAAGTTTATCCAGTGGGGACATGTATATTGGTAATTTTGGACAAGCGCTTAATCAGGAGTATAACACGCTAAATGGTGATATAGATGATATTGGAATCTGGAATCGTGCTCTTAGTCATGCAGAAATAGCCCAGCTCTACAATGGCGTGATCGATACTGTTAGCCCGACAGTTACACTTTCTCATAATGCTAGTCCAACTACTACAGTTTCTAATGGAGAGACGGTGACGGTTACTGCTACTTTCTCAGAGGCTATACAAGCTACGCCAACCATTTCTATTACAGGTGGGCAAGCAACAAATGTAGCCATGAGTGCAACCGTTTCATCGGCTATTTGGACCTATAATTGGACTGTGTCTTCTACGGTTTCTACAGAAGTTTCAGTAACGGTTTCAGGGACTGATTTGGCTGGTATAGCATATTCAGGAACTGATAGTTTGACATTCTCAATCGCTGTAGATAATGATCCGCCAACCTTAATTTCGCTTGAGGATAGTG
>WTJB01000051.1 GCA_011526335.1 Candidatus Arcticimaribacter sp. | reverse complement strand
GGCGCAATTCGCGTCCAAATAGGCTTTAGCTCTTTGGTCTAAAGTAGCGGTGAGGGCATCATTCCATGACGGCATAGGAAGATGATCCGAGGCTTTGGTAAAATGCTTTAAAAGGGTTTTGGTTTTAAAATATTCCAATTGATTGATGCTGTCGTTTGACGCAAAGTAGCGTTGGTTTAGCTGTGCTGCAGTAATGCCAATGGGGGTTATTTTGTTATTGGCATTGTGACAGTTTTTACATTGATTATTATTGGGGACAACATAATTCACTTTTTTCTCTTTCCCTTGGGGATCTTGCCAAACGACAGGGATTGTTTTCCCTACATAGTCTAGATAGGCCTCTGTTTGGTTTTCGTTCCATAGATAGTTAAGGGGCTTCCAAAGCTCTTTTTCCTTAATCAACAATCGTGTTTCAATTACTTTTCTCTCATTCTCCCCTTTTGAACTCTTATTGGAGTAAAAGAAATTCTTTATTAAAATTGCTCCTTCATCAAAATCAAAAACACCCTCAGGAACAAAGTTCATTGCAACTTGTTCTGGCAAGTAAATAAAACGTGCTTTTTCTGCATAGTTAGAGAATAAGGGAGCATTTATGGCATAAGGATATACGTTTGCTGTAGGAGTAAGATCGGCTAACCGCCCCTTAAAAAAAGCATAGTCCGATAACCGTTGTTTTTCTTCTGATTTTGGGGTTCTAAGCGTATAGGCTGCATCCACTTTTCGTGCTTTAGGAACCTCATTTTTTTTAGATTTCGCACACCCCAAAAGGACAAAAAGAATACATAAAAAATTTAGACTCCCCACCTTCATCTTCCTCACTTTATATGGGTTAATCTAAACGACAGTTAAAGGGAGCCATTTCGGTAGAAAAGTCTTGAAAATCGTTTCCGGCATCAAGAAATACAAAAGCTGCATTAACGTTATCCTCCAAGCACAGTTTATAATCTTTGTCTTGTATGTTTGCGCCTTCGGGTACAATTCCATCATAAGCAATATCGGGGATGCTCAACCCATTTTTGAATAACCATAACCAACCAAAATCATTAGAAAATGTAGGAAGCCAAAATTGGTTATCAAAACTATTCTTGGCAATACGTATTCTACCGGGGTAGGGATTGTAGGCTTTGTCTTGGGTATAATCAGCTTCAATGGCGCGCAAGCCTCTAGATTGAACTTCTTGGGATAGTTCAGTCTGGGCTTGTGGATCTTCATCTGCAGCAAAAAGTTCGTAACTCACCACGCAAAGGTTTACGGTTTTATGGTCGCGCACTTCATTGTTGTAAAATCCTACATCTTTCGTCGCCATAATAATCACCCCAGCGCCTTTGGGAACGGCACTGACTATAGACCCTTTTACAGCAAAATTGGTCAAATTGTTATTGTAGATTTTATTATCATAAGCATTAATTTTTCCTCCGTATAAAGTGAGTTCTGGCAAATTAAAAATCAACAACCCTGAGGTATTTTCAAAAGCTTCGTTGCCGTAGATTTCAACATTGGTACTGTTTTCACTTTCTATTCCGGCGACATTATAAAAAGCTTTATTGTTTCGTATAATGACCTTATCGGATTGACCTACATAAATTCCCGCATCAGAAGAACCAATGACTTCACAATGCTCGATCAAAACATGAGTAGACAATACAGGGTAAAGACCATAGGCCCCGTTTTCAACAGAAACTTCTCCTGTCCACGCCGATCGAATACGACGCATAACGACCGTATCGGTTTCGCTAATTTTTAGATTATCGCCCGCGGCATCTTCAATAGCGAAATCTTCGAGAACGATATTTGTGCTGTTGGTTATTTTGATTCCCTCGGCCCCCGATTGCTGGCCTTTAAAAGAAAGCACCGTTTTATCCATCCCTTTTCCACGAATGGTTAGATGGTGTTTATTGTCAAGACTGAGGGATTGCGAAAAGAGAAAGTGACCTTCAGGCAACTCTATGACAGTGCTATCTTGTGCCATAATAAATTGTTCGACCAATTGTGCTTCCATATCGAGATAATCTCGTTCTGGAGTGTAGCTTGGTAAAGAAGTGGGCCAACTAAAATAAAGGACTACTAATAAAAGGGCGATAAGGGGAAAAAAGAATCTTTTTTTCATTGTACGCTTGGTTTCTTCTCTACAAGGTACAAAAAATATAACCAGCTGAAAGGCAGCGTATCAT
>WTJB01000202.1:5495-8019 GCA_011526335.1 Candidatus Arcticimaribacter sp. | reverse complement strand
ATCAGTTTTTGTTATCTTGGGTTTTTATTAAACTAAATTGAATTTATGGAAGAATTATCTAGTACGCTCAACGAGCATGTATTCGCAATCAATACCGTATGGGTAGCGCTATGTGCAGCGTTGATTTTTTTTATGGAAGGAGGCTTCGCACTTTTAGAAGCCGGTTTTGTTCGAAGTAAAAACGCCATGAGCATCATCGCAAAGGTCATTATCGATATAGCCTTTGGTGGTATAGCATTTTTTGCGGTTGGTTTTGGTATAGCCTATGGACACTCCAATGGTTGGTTTGCTTTTGATTTTGGCATCAGCAATGAAGATCTTGGGCTAGGCCTGAGTGTTTCAAACACATTGTTTTGGTTCATCCAATTAGGATTTGCCATTGCCGCCATCTCTATTGTGTCAGGGGCAATAGCAGAGCGAATGAAAATTTGGGCCTATGCTGTTTTAGTGGTGGTCTTCTGCGCTATCCTCTACCCTATGGTTGCCAACTGGGTATGGAATCCCAACGGTTGGTTGGCTCAAAGAGGTTTTAATGATTTTGCGGGTTCCGCTGCCGTTCACGCAATGGGAGGTTTTGCTGCGCTGGCAGCAGCTATGGTTTTAGGGCCAAGGATTGGAAAATACAACTCAGATGGAACCATTAACTCTATCGAGGGACACAACCTACCCCTTGCTGCTGTTGGAGCATTTATTTTATGGTTTGGTTGGTTTGGTTTTAATCCAGGCTCTTCTTTAGGCGCCGTTGGCAACTGGGAACTTATTGGTGCTGTGGTCGTCAACACCTTTTTGGCTTCAGCTGCTGGGGGTATCTCTACTATGGTTTACACTCATTTCGCTTATGGTAAAATTGATATTACAATGGTTATCAATGGTGTTCTGGCAGGACTTGTTTCCATCACAGCCGGATGTAACGTCGTTAGTCCAGTGTCAGCAATCATCATTGGGTCTGTGGCAGGAGTCTTGGTGGACGTAGCCGTACTCATCATTGATAAACAAATGATTGATGATCCTGTTGGAGCGGTAGCCGTTCACGGTATTAATGGTTTATTTGGTACTTTGGCTGTTGGTCTTTTTGCTACTGAAGGAGGCTTATTCTTTGGGGGAGGAACTTCTTTATTCATAACCCAACTCATTGGAGTTGTGGTTATATCATTATTTTCTTTTACGCTCACTTTTGTAATTATGACTATCTTAAAGAAAACTATTGGCATTCGTATTCGTGAAGAAGAGGAAGATGCCGGTATTGATCTAAGTACATTTGGAGTACGTTCTTACAATCTAGACGATTAATAATTTAACACATAACCCTATGAAAAAAATAGAAGCTATCATTCGAAAATCAAAATTTAAAGAAGTAAAAGAATCCCTTCATGGTGTAGGCGTAAACTTCTTTAGTTATTGGGACGTTACCGGTATCGGCAATGAAAAGCAAGGACATGTATACAGAGGTATTAGTTATAGTACCGCTGAGATACAAAGACGCTTTTTATCTATTGTCGTCAATGACGATTTTGTAGAACCTACGATCAATGCTATTGTCAAATCGGGTGCTACAGACAAAATAGGCGACGGTAAAATCTTTGTGTTACCGGTTGAAAACGCTTACCGAATCCGAACGGGAGAAGCGGGGCCAGATTCTTTGAACTAAGCCCATCTAAACAACGTGTAAACCTGCCTTAGTTAATCTATTGGCAGGTTTTTATTTGTCTAAACGCAAAAGACATTTAAGCATAATTCTCTATATTTAGTACATGAGGAACATTTTTACGGAACATCCAAAAGCAGTAGGAGAAAGTTATTTTCTACACTTTTGGTTTGCGCTAATCACCGGAATAAAGCTGATGCTCTGGGGGTTTATTGCTATTGTTCATGCCTTTTTTCCTTTTATGTTCAAAACCTATGTGTCTGGGAAAATAAAGGAATTACATCATCGTATCACCCAAGACCGCTAAAGGGTATAATTCCCCCTGCAGAGTGTTGCTCGGTGTCCCCATTAAACCGAGAAAGAAATGCTATAAATAACTTAATAGAAAATACTATTCAAAACCCAAGGCCTTCAAGTTGCCGTGGCTTATTTTTAAGGCTTCAAGCGGCTGCATTCCATCAAACGTCCTGTCTTGTTCGACAAAGTAATACTGCATCCCTGCTTTTTCTTTTTCTAAAATGATGGATTTAAAATCAATCTCACCCGCGCCTACGGGACTAAACCGTCCTTGGCTGTCTCTATCTTTTACATGAAAAGAGTTAAACCGCCCAGGGTAGCGATCAAAATAGACCAAAGGATCTGCCCCGGCTTTGGTTGTCCAATACAAGTCCAGCTGAAAATTGACAAACTTTGGGTCGGTGTTTTCCAAGAGGTAATCCATTAAAACAAACCCATTCTCGTCTTTAGAAAATTCAAAATCGTGATTATGATACAGTAAACGGAGGCCTTGCGCGTTGCACTTTTTTCCTATGATTGTTAATATTTCAAGCAATTTATCGGCGGAACCCTTCATTCCCATGGTGTGGGTTTTTGCGTCAT
>WTJB01000202.1:0-5395 GCA_011526335.1 Candidatus Arcticimaribacter sp. | reverse complement strand
GTTGCTACTTCTTCAATGGTTTTCTCTGCATTTTTGTTCATGTCATCGCGAACAGTGTACAACATGGCTCCGCCAAAACGTTCTTGGGCCTGTCCCAAAAAAAGAGTAAAAAGTAGGATAGAGGATAAAAAGATATTTTTCATTTTAAGATAAATTACATTTCTAATAATTGAGAGGAAAGCATACGAATAAAACGCCCCTCAAAAAATCAAAGATAAAAATCCAAGGGGACTTATTTTGTTTTAATACATAATTTAAATGCTGCTTTAATGCTAAACAGCATAGATGCCCATTTACTCAAAGTTTTTCCTTAGATTTGTTTAGAATAAAAAATGAAATGAAAGGGAATTTTCTTCGGAAAATATTGGCGTTGTTATTAATTGCGGTCACTTTATCGCAATCATTAACCACCTTTTTTATGGATATTGAAACGAACTCTGCGATCAGTCTAGTACTTGATATCGACCTAGACAATGAAGCAGAAAATGAAAGTGAAAAAGAGAAAAACAAAGAGGTAGATGAAGAAAAGAACAAAGTACGTCCTTCTTCTTTTGCCTTTCAGCTAAAAACTTTACGCACAAAACACAGCTTTTTAGGGCGATCCGTTTATTTCAGTAGCCCTTCGCAAGACATTTTTCTACCCCCACCCGAGCTGAAGCTTTACGCCTAGGCTCCCTCTTCTTTATTTTTCAACCTAAACATTCAACACACATCGCATTGCGATGCATTAACTATTTATTATGAACAACAATAATTTTTTACAAAATCTAAAAGCTGATTTTCCTGCCAGTGTGGTGGTCTTTTTTGTGGCCATCCCGTTGTGTTTAGGAATCGCTTTGGCCAGTGGCGCTCCTCTTTTTTCAGGATTGATTGCCGGAATTATCGGCGGAATCGTTGTAGGAATCATCAGTGGCTCTCAGATTGGGGTCAGTGGTCCTGCTGCAGGTTTGGCGGCTATTGTATTAACCGCTATAGGATCCTTAGGTGGATTTGAAAACTTCTTGGTCGCTGTTGTACTGGGCGGAGTTATCCAATTGATCTTTGGTATCGCCCGTGCTGGTGTTATTGGCTACTACTTCCCCTCTTCTGTAATCAAAGGTATGCTTACCGGTATTGGATTGATCATTATCATCAAACAAGTTCCTTACTTCTTTGGTTATTCTGCCGATACCCCCGGAAGTTTTATCGATCAGATAAACTATGGTTCTACCCTTATTGCTTGTATTAGCATGGGGATTTTGATTTTATGGAATACCGTTCTGACCAAGAAAGCTAAAATCTTCCAACTGATACAAGGCCCCCTTGTAGCAGTTGTTACAGGAATCATTTATGTTTTTGCTACTGATGGAAATGCGCAATGGGGAATTGCCCAAACCCAATTGGTAAACGTTCCGACCAATGTTGCTGATTTAAGCTTTGTGACTTTCCCGAACTTTGACGTTATTTTTAACGGTCAAGTATGGGTGGTCGCCTTTACCATTGCGTTGGTTGCAAGTTTAGAAACGCTTTTGTGTGTAGAAGCTACAGACAAACTCGATCCTGACAAGCGTGTAACCCCAAAAAATAGAGAATTAATCGCACAAGGAGTCGGAAATATTTTATCTGGATTGATTGGAGGGCTGCCTGTAACGCAAGTAATTGTAAGAAGTTCAGCCAACATACAATCGGGTGGAAAAACCAAAACGGCTGCGGTTCTACACGGGTTCCTATTGCTAATCTCTGTGGTAACAATTCCTTTACTCTTAAATAAAATCCCACTTTCTGTCCTAGCGGCCATCCTTCTTATTGTAGGGTACAAACTGGCGAAGCCTGCTCTTTTTGTGAGCATGTATAAACTAGGATGGAAACAATTTATTCCCTTTGTTGTAACCGTAGTGGGGATTATTTCCACAGACTTACTTTTGGGTATTGCCCTTGGGGTTACCGTTGGAATTTTCTACGTTTTATATGACAGTTATCAAAACTCACATTCGATGATACAACACGAAACAGAGGAAGGTAAAGAAGTCGTAAAACTAGAACTTGCGGAAGAAGTAACGTTTATCAACAAGGCACCGATCTCCTATGAGCTCGACACTTTACCTGAAAATTCTCACCTTGAAATTGACGTGACCAAAACCAAGTTTTTAGACAATGACATCGTTGAAATTTTAGATGATTTTTTAGAAACCAGTGAAGAAAAAAATATCAGCACCCGTTTGGTGTCTGAAAAAGGGGTGGAAGAAAACCCAAAGAACATCGCAAAAATTTTAGAATTATATTAATCTTAAACAACACAATATTATGATAGCAGCAAATACTGATGCACAAAGCAAAATAAGCCCTCAAAATGCCTTAGACATGCTTAAGGAAGGAAACACACGTTTTTTAAGCAATCAACAAACTGAAAAAAGTCTTCTTGAGGAAGTAGAAGGAACCAATGCGGGCCAATATCCCTTTGCCTGTATCTTGGGGTGCATTGACTCTCGTGTTCCTGCAGAGTTGGTTTTTGATACGGGTATAGGAGATTTATTTAATGCCCGTGTTGCGGGGAATTTTGTCAACACCGACATTCTTGGGAGTATGGAGTTCGCCTGTAAACTAGCAGGCGCTAAAGTAATCCTAGTCCTTGGACACACCCAGTGTGGAGCGGTTAAAGGAGCCTGTGACGATGCTAAACTTGGAAATTTAACGGATATGTTGGCCAACATTACTCCCGTAGTAGCCGACACCCCTTACGAAGGAGATCGTTCTTCAAAGAACCTTACTTTCGTGGACATGGTAGCGGAAAACAATGTGAAAGCTACTATTGAAAAAATAAAATCCGATAGCGCTGTGCTTCAAGAAATGGAAAGCAATGGAGACATCATCATAGCCGGGGCTATGTATGACGTTACTTCTGGAAAAGTTTCTTTTATGGACTAATCCCATAAAAGGAGGTATAAAAAAAGGGGACATGATGTCCCCTTTTTTTGTTTTAAAACTTAGTATTATCCTCTTATCGTTTGAATCAGTCGCAGTGTTTCGCGGACATTGTTTTCCAACTCAGCATAAGCCTTGTTCGCTAAAATATCCTTTGAAATTAATTTTGATCCCATCCCTACGCAGGTAACGCCAGCATCAAACCAACCTCTAAGGTTAGATTCTTCCGTTGAAACCCCTCCTGTAGGCATAATTAAGGTCCAAGGTTGTGGCCCTTTGATGGCTTTTACAAAACCTGGTCCTAGTGTACTTCCTGGGAATAATTTTACTACTTCACAACCCATTTCTTCGGCTTGTGCAATTTCTGTAAGCGATCCACATCCTGGAGACCATAGTACTTTTCGTCTATTACAAACGATAGCAATGTCTTCTCTATAGACTGGGGTAACCACAAAATTTGCACCGGCTAACATATAGGCTGAGGCAGAGGCTGCATCAGTTACTGAACCAACCCCTAGCATCATTCCAGGCAATTCCGCAATAGCATATTTGTTTAGTGCAGTAAAGATTTCTAAAGCGAAATCTCCTCGGTTGGTAAATTCCATCAAACGTGCGCCACCTTCATAGCAAGCTTTTAAAACCTGCTTAGCAACGTCAATATCAGGATGATAAAATAGAGGAACCATTCCTGATTCCTCCATTTGTTTTACGACTTGTATTCGTGAATATTGTGCCATATATCTAATGATTATCGGGCTACACGACCAGAGGCGTCACCACTCATTAATTTTTCAATTTCAGGGATAGTAACCAAGTTGGCGTCCCCTTTAATGGTATGCTTTAAACAAGAAGCGGCAACTGCATAGTCAAGTGCTTTTTGGTCATCACCAGGATAATTGATAAGACCGTAAATAAGCGCTCCCATAAAGGAATCTCCTCCCCCTACACGATCTACGATGTGTGTGATTTGATACTCACTACTTTTAAGCATTTCTTTTCCGTCGTAAAGTACTCCTGCCCAAGTATTGTGAGAAGCAGAAATAGATCCTCTAAGGGTGGTGATTACTTTCTTTGCACGTGGAAATTTTTCCATCATTTGCTCACATACAGAACGGAATGCTTCTGCTTTTACGTGTTCGCCTTGCATGGTAATGTCCAATCCTTCGGGTTTAATACCAAAATGCATTTCTGCATCTTCTTCATTCCCAAGGATGATATCGCAATAAGAGGTCAATTCTGTCATGATTTTTTCTCTATCGCCATCATACTTCCACAATTTGGCACGATAGTTCAAATCTGTAGAAATGGTAATGCCCATTGAGCTAGCCGTTTTCACGGCCTCTAAACATGCATCTGCTGCACTCTGTGAAATGGCTGGAGTAATTCCCGTCCAATGGAACCATTGAGCGTCTTTAAAAACTTCGCTCCAATCTACCATACCAGGTTCGATTTCTGACATGGCAGAGTGGGCTCTGTCATACACCACTTTACTTCCTCTACTAACGGCACCTGTTTCTAAGAAATAGATTCCGAGACGATCTCCTCCTTCTACTATGTACTGTGTCCCAACATTGCGTTTACGCATTTCCATTAAGGCACATTGCCCGATATCATTTTTAGGTAATCGGGTAACAAATTCTACGGGCAAACCGTAGTTGGCTAGAGAAACGGCTACGTTAGACTCACCACCGCCATAAACGACGTCAAAGCTGTTGGCTTGCGAAAAACGCAAGAAGCCCTGTGGTGCAAGGCGCAACATAATTTCTCCAAAGGTTACTACTTTTTTCATTTTATTTGTTTGATTCTGATTGGTTTAGATTCCTAATGCTTGTCCCCCTCCAATTTGGATAGTTTCAGCGGTTATAAATGAGGCATCACTACTCGCTAAAAAAGAAACTACAGCAGCTACTTCATCGGGTTGTCCAAGTCTTCCCAACATAATGTTGTTCTTCCAAGAAGCAAATACTTCGGGTTTTGTTGATTTTATTTGTGCATGGAAAGGGGTATCGATCGTCCCTGGTGAAACGGCATTAACACGAATTCCATATTCTGCTAAGTCTTTTGCAAGAGCACGTGTAATGGCATGTACACCTGCTTTTGAAGTACCGTAAATTCCTGCTCCTGGTCCACCAGCATTCCACCCTGCATTTGAGGTATAGTTGATAATGGTAGGATGCTCTCCATTTTTTAAATAGGCAATGGCGGCTCTAGATGCAAAAAAGGTTGAATCTAAATTTAAGGCCATTACTTTACGATAAAATTCTGTTGTCATTTCTTCAAAACGTTGACGTCCTCCTAGACCTCCTGCATTGTTGACCAATACATCAATTTTTCCGTATTTATCACCAATAGCTTTTATGTTTGTGTTAACCGCTTCTTCGTCAGTTACATCAAATCCATAATATTCTGCTTGGATACCTTCGGCTTGAAGTTCCTTCACTTTTTCGGCTCCCGCTTCATCTTCAATTCCGTTTAGGATAACATGAAAGCCATC